>NZ_JAOTNW010000017.1:0-119033 GCF_036346515.1 Pseudomonas sp. AM4(2022) | reverse complement strand
TGGCAAACCAGATCTCAATAAACCCAGAGGCGTGTGACTTCTACCATTGCCGATATAAATCACCGACAACGCCGTTACGCATTAACCCTAGAAGCCCACCATTCCTATACCTGACAGTCCTCTGCGAAATTGCAGAGGAGGTCATGGGTGAGCGTACAGAAGAGACAATCGGTGGTGGGGCTGCGCATCTTAGCGCCGAAGCTGGAGAAGTTCTCAGACCGGCAAATTGAAGTCGCCCAGACCTGGGCTTTACAATTTAACGTACCGCCCTCCAAGCTGACCTCCTTCATCGATACCTATCTGAGTTCCACTGTCCATACTCGTTGCTGGTGCGTAGCCCTGCCCTCTACAGATGATCAAACACGGCCGGTCCTGGCCAGAATCGGCGATCACCTCCAGTACTTCGATGGTCATCAGGTTAAGGCCTGCAAAATCTTCAGCAAGGACCGCGTGCATAAGAGAAAACCCACCGCAATGGTGGCCCAGCAGCTACTGCTCAGGTTTGAAAAACGCTGGTATGCAGACGTCCTACTGACCTCCTTCTGCAAGTCGGCTGGAGAGAGGGCGAAAGCCCTATCGATTGAAGATCTCGGAAGCTTTAATCGCCGCGGCTTCGATTGGACGGCGAGCAGCAATCGGTACTTCAATCCCCGCACCCGATTTTACCTGAAGCAGATTGGCAGCACGCTGAAGCAGTTTTGCCAGTGTCTGGACCAAGAGCTTTTATTCGCCATTCGTTCAGCGCAATGTCCCTCACCCAAGCTCTATAACTGGCTGGCTCAAGGTGACCGAAAACGCCGCCTTCAGGCCCTAAAAGCCCAGCCAGTACTGATTCCACTTCTGGTACTAGCAGATCAATGGCCGTGGCCGTGGGATGGGCAGCAGCAGGTATACATGAACTGCCCATGGGATGAACTTCAGACGTGGCGCCCATACTGGAGTGAGGACCGTTATTTGATTTCCGCTGAAGAGTGCCTGCTAGGTCGCATAGCCGACGCGGGCCTCCCCCTTTCCGACACACTGGCTTGGCTGCTACAGGCGCCGCGCACTGCAGTGCGCTACCTGGGTCAACAGCGGGTATTCGATACCGGCAGTGCATTGACCCGTATCAGCCGCGAGGGGCCACAAGGACCCTGGCATCGACTGCTGCTGGGAGCCTCACTGGGCAATCGCCGTCCTCTTAAAAAAGCGCACTGGATCACTCTCTTCGCGCTGCTGGATAAAATCCCGTATCAACTGCTGGATCAAACGCAGGACTGGAACAGGCTGCTGTCAGGGTGTCCAACTGATTGGTCGGACGACAATTGGTCCAAAATCGCCGACGACTTTCGAGACCTGAACGAGCTCTTTAACAACGTTGATGAGAGCGACGGACCAGCTTCTGGTGAAGCACTGCAGAAACTCAAAAGCTTCATTGCTACTGCTTCCTATCACCAGATCGCCAGCTTGGTGAATGGCTTTCACCTCGCGTTGATAGACATCCGTGAGGCTTTAGATGCAGTAGATCCACAAACAAGAACAGACTCTTTAACGCCCTGGAAGCCGCTGCTTTATTCAACCAGCACACCCCTCGTAAGTCCAAATGGGCTGCAAATTATCGAACTGAAGTGCCCCGCCGATCTTGATGCGGAACATCGAGCGCTGGGCCATTGCATTGATGGTTACGACTACAGTGCTTATCGGGGCATCTGCCGTCTTTTTTCGGTTCGCGAAAACGGGAAATCGTTGGCCTCTGCAGAAATCCAAATGGATGAAAGTGCCTGGGGCGAAACGTTAGCAAAATTGACTCCAAAACACCTGGTGACGATACAACTGAGAGGGCTCCGCAATCGCACACCTAAGTCGGGCTCCAGGGTTGACCGGGCCTATCAATGGTTTTGGGCAAAGATCAAATCGGGTGAGCTCGCCATTAACCTGGAATGGCCCGACCAAACACTATCCATGTCGCGCTATACAAATCGAAACCGGAAAAAAATGCATGCCCAGGCCTGTGCGGAATGGATCAACCAACGATTGAGCAGGACATGAGTCGTCCACGTCTGATGAACCGCCGGCAGGACCTGGTCGAAAAAGTCATTTTTGACGGCTATGACTTCGGGGTCTTAATGCAATACGTTGAGGGTGCGAACCGGCTGTTTCTCGAACGTAATGGTTTCTATATTCGGCGTGCCGAGCATCCTCAACATCGCTATTGGCGATTACCAAAAGGCAAGTTGCTGGATGACCTGGATGTGCTCTTCCACCGTTTGATGGAGTTGTCCGAGGACCGTTTCAATGAAAGTTGGGAGACGTTTTCACATAAAATCACAGCCGCACAAAACGACCCAGATCGGCAGGCATTCACGTGGGGGCTGACCTTTCGGATAGCTCCACTCTTTCAGGGCGGGATCCTGCTGTCAGGTGACTACCATCCTGGCGCGGTAGCCGTTTCAAGGCGCATGCACGGCGTGTTTCTCGGGCATTCCAAGTCCTGGCGCATCGACGCTGGTGCGGAAGTGGTGCGAAGCAATCTGATCCTGGAACTTGGATTGTCGGAGGATCAGTTCGAAATACTCGACACCGTGCAAGAGCTGCTGACCGACGGTTCTGTTGTTCCAGCTGATGAAATCACCCGCATCAGTCTTGGTGGACCTCCACAAGAGCGCGCTGCAAAAGCGGCTGATGACAGCACCTCAACCGATGTTTATCTAGCCGCGGTGCCCTCAATCGAGCGCACCGGGTTCACCACCGAACAGATTAACCAGGCATTGGCTGGTTATTCTTTACTGGACCATCAACCGGCAGGCATCCGGCACTTGCTACAGCGCACAAGCGCCTTGCTTGCGGATGACATGGGGCTGGGCAAAACTCGCCAGGCAATCATTGCCGCTGCGATCCGAGCAGCTGATAGACCCATCTTGGTAATCACCCTGTCGACGTTGATCATCAACTGGCAACGCGAAATCCAGATGGTGTATCCCGAGGCCACAATCGGACAACAGGTCTTTGATCCCTCTTCGCAGTGGATTATCACCAACTACGAACGCCTGGGCGATTTTGTTCTGCATGCTGGACACTTTGACGTGATGATCATCGACGAGGCGCACCGTCTGAAAGAGCCGACCGCCGCGTGGACACGTCACGGCTTCGACATTGCCGCCAAGATACCCAACCGCTACCTGCTGACGGGTACGCCAGTCCTCAACCGAGAATCTGAGCTGCACACGCTGCTACGGCTATCCGGCCACCCCGTTGGGAAACTGCCCTTGAAAGAATTCTGCGAACAGTTCGCCGGCAGTCAGGATTTCCGCATGAATCTGCGGGACGCAATCGGCGATTGGATGCTTCGTCGACGCAAGGATGTCCTGCCCGGTCTCAAAGGCAAACAGCGCCAAACATTACCCGTCGAGCTCACTGCTGAAGAGCGCAAGCAATACGATCAAATACGGCTCGAAGACAGGCCTAGCCTCGCCAGATTGGGATCACTACGTCAGTTGCTTGAGCAGGTAAAGATTCGTGTCGTAATGGATCTGCTGTGCGAACTGGACGCGGAGGACAAAGTTATCTTGTTCTGTGAGTTCAAGGATACGGTAGGGACACTTCGCACTCGTTGCAAGCAAGCTGAGTACGGGTGCGTCACGGTTGTCGGCAGTGACTCTGTAGGCAAACGGCAGAAGGCGATCGATCAATTCCAAAGTGATCCAGAAACCCGCGTCTTTGCCGCCACTACCTCCGCTGCCGGCACCGGCAACAACCTCACTGCGGCCAACTATGTGATGTTCCTGGGCCTCCCCTGGACGCCTGGACTGCAGGACCAGGCTGAGGACAGGGCCTACCGCAATGGGCAATTGCGCATGGTCGTGGTGAAAATCCCGCTGGTGGAAAACACAATCGACCACATGCTCTGGCAAATGCTGCAGGATAAGCGTCAGTTGGCAAGTGACCTCATTGAGCCCGACGCGGCCCGCAACGCGAGACAAGCATTGGCGACCAATTTGTAGATCTGCGTATATCACTGCTTAGTGGCTGAGACCTTGTAAACGTACTTGGAACCATCACTTTTGTTTTCTGGAATCTAAAAGGCCTCCCCATCGGCAACCATAGTTTCGTTCGATATCTGGAAAACTTCCGAATGTGGCAAATCTATTTAGAGTTTACCCACTTTGCTCGTATTCATTTCGAGGAGTCGAACATAATTGACTTTTTAACGTATTAGAATCTTCCCATCGCTCATAATGGCCCTCGACACCCATTCAGAAGAGACTGATCTCACTGAAAGGCACGGACAGTTTTGGCGGACTCGTTGAATCCAGCGCGATCCGCCAATATCCAACATCATGCCAAGCGCCATGCTTGAATCCTACTTCTGGATACGTACCGATGTGAGCGAAGCCTAGTGCTTCATGCAGCCCCACGCTGCCATCGTTTGGCAGCGCGATCCCGGCATAGGCTGCGTGAAACCCTTGCCTTTTCAATGTCGGCAGCAACACGCCATACAGTGCCCGGCCGACCCCGCTACGGTGCGCTTCTGGCGATATATAAACGGTGACGTCGACCGACCAGCGATAGGCCTCACGAGCCCGGTGCTGACTGGCATATGCATAGCCGATGATCTGGCCGTCTCGCTCCGCTACCAGATACGGGTAAGTCGGTAAAGTCGACCCAATCCGCTTGGCCATCTCTTCGACGGTAGGGGGCTCAAGCTCAAACGAAATCGCGGTGCGTTCAACCATCGGTGCGTAAATTGCCTGGATGGCTTGAGCGTCCGAAATCTGCGCAATCCTGACTGTGGTGTTGCTCATTCTCTATCCCCTTGGTCGCTCAAATCGATCTTTGATTGACTCGTTTCGAGAGTGCCTCGGCGCTTTCCTTGCGCTCCGAATAGCGGTCTACCAGATACGTTTCCCGGCCCCGAACCATCAGCGTGAACTTCACCAGTTCCTCCATCACGTCCACAACACGGTCGTAGTAGGCAGATGGCTTCATACGCCCTGCGTCGTCGAACTCCAGAAAGGCCTTGGGTACTGACGACTGGTTTGGGATGGTGATCATCCGCATCCAGCGCCCAAGGATCCGCAGCTGGTTCACGGTGTTAAAGGACTGTGATCCACCGCAGACCTGCATGACAGCGAGCGTCTTGCCCTGGCTAGGCCGGACAGCGCCCATCGTGAGAGGAATCCAGTCGATCTGGGCTTTGAACACGGCAGACATTGCACCGTGACGCTCTGGCGAACACCACACCTGTCCCTCTGACCACAGAACCAGATCCCGCAGCTCTTTAACCTTTGGATGGTCTTCCGGAGCGTCATCAGGGAGAGGCAGACCCGAGGGATCAAAGATGAAGGCCTCGGCTCCCATTAGAGTCAGGATGCGCGCGGCCTCTTGGGTCAGTAGCCTGCTGAAAGAGCGCTCACGGGTTGAGCCATACAGCAACAAGATGCGTGGCTTGTGCGTCGGTTGCTCGTTGCCTTGCAGGCGATCCAGTGTGGCGACGTCGATTAGCGACTGATCCAGGTTAGGTAGATCTAGACTGCTTTCCGAGGAAAATTCGTCCATTACAGTTCACCCATTCGATCTAGTTCGCGTTTCAATTCCTGCGGTGTGAGCGCCGAATGATCCAGACTGAAGAATGCGTCGAAACGTCTTTTAATCTGGACGACGGTTGCGTCAAATGCGGCCTGGATTTCGCTATCTGTTCCTTCAACATCGGAAGGATCGGCAAGCCCCCAGTGGCTTTTGACAGCAGGCCCGAAATAGACCGGGCAGGGTTCGCCTCCAGCCTTATCACACACGGTGATCACCACATCCGGTGGTGAGTCCGAAAAAACCTCTGAGCCTTTGCTGTAGAGATGTGTGGTATCGATGCCTAGCGCTTGCAGCGTGCTCACGGCGCGGGGATTCAGCTGCCCGCTTGGGAAGCTGCCCGAACTGACGGCAGTAAAACCGCTCGGGGCCAAGTGGTTGAACAACCCCTCCGAGAGAACGCTCCGGCAGCTATTTGCCGTACACATAAATAGTACTTTCATGGGTTTCTCCTAGACAGGGATGCTCAGCCGCAACGCCAGTGCCACCAGCGTTACCAGCAAGATAGGAAGGGTGAGGATGCTGCCGACTTTGAAGTAGTAGCCCCAGGTGATGCGGATATTTTTCTGCGACAGCACATGCAGCCACAGCAGCGTGGCCAGACTTCCGATGGGCGTGATCTTGGGGCCAAGATCGCAACCGATGACGTTGGCGTAGATCATGGCCTCACGTACCAGTCCCGTAGCGTCGCTGCCCTGAATGGACAGAGCGCCGATAAGCACACTCGGCATGTTGTTCATGATCGAGGACAACAGCGCAGCGGTGATACCGGTGCCCAAGGTAGCGGCCCATAGGCCATGCTCGGCAAATATGTTCAGCAGCCCCGAGAGCGAGTCGGTTAGGCCGGCATTACGCACGCCATAGACCACCAGATACATGCCCAGCGAAAACACGACAATTTGCCAGGGCGCATGCTTGATGACCTTTCTCGTGGAGATGATTTGGCCTTTACCTGCGATGACCAGCAGGATCATCGCACACGCAGCAGCAACGGCGCTGATGGGGATACCTAACGGCTCCAGTGCGAACAGACCAACCAGCAGCAGGCCAAGTACCCACCAGCCAGCAATGAAGGTCGCCCGATCACGAATCACCGACTCTGGGGCCTCAAGCTGATCCGCGTCGTACTGGGCGGGAATGTCCTTGCGATAGAACATCCAGAGCATGAACAGTGTCGCGGCCACGGCCACTAGGTTCACTGGCCACATGATAGAAGCGTATTCATCGAAACCCACGCCAAAAAAGTCTGCCGAAACGATGTTCACCAGGTTGGACACCACCATCGGCAGACTGGCGGTATCAGCGATGAAGCCTGCGGCCATCACGAATGCCAAGGTGGATGCCGGGCTGAAACGAAGCGCCGTCAGCATCGCGATGACGATTGGGGTCAGAATCAGTGCGGCTCCATCATTAGCGAACAGTGCCGAAACGGCTGCACCGAGCAGGATCATCAGCGCAAATAGGCGTCCGCCTTTGCCCTGACCCCAGCGAGCGACATGAAGCGCCGCCCACTTGAAGAATCCCGCTTCATCGAGCAACAAACTGATGATGATCACAGCAATGAAGGTCGCGGTAGCGTTCCAGACGATGTGCCACACAACCGGCACATCCCCCAGACTTACGACGCCAGTCAGTAGTGCCAGAACGGCACCCGCTGCCGCGCTCCAGCCGACACCTAACCCCTTGGGTTGCCAGATAACAAAGACGAGCGTAACTACGAAAATCGATGCTGCGATGAGCATGGGTGTGTTCCAGATCAGGAGGTCAGCAGCAGGAGGCTTGGCGCACGGGTCTGTCTTCCATGGAAGCCAGCCGCCCTTGATGGTCGTTAACCCAGGACTGGTGCGCCTGCGTAGTAACATTCAGAACATCCAGTGCCCACTGTTCAAGCTCGGGATGTAACCGGTAGTAAACCCACTGACCCTGCCTCCGATCTGCGAGTAACCCGCAAGCCCGCAGTTGGGCAAGATGCCTGGAGACCTTCGACTGGTTATCGTCCAGTGCCCAGATCAACTCGCACACGCACAGCTCACCCTCAGCCGAAAGCATGAGCATGATCCGAGCGCGAGTTTCGTCCCCCAGGCATTTGAAGAAGGTGTGTGGTGCAAGGCTCATAAGCAATTGCTCCGTATATGTGGATAATCGAATATACAGATTCAATCACATTCAGCCTACTTGCACAAATGCCTGTGGCGGGAGTTAACGATGGGGGGCAATGCTCACCGGTCGACCACGGGGTAGCGACCCGGAAGGATTAGCAATCGCCTCAGCACGCGGACGAAGGTTTGATTTTCGAATGGATGTTCGCTGAAGCGATTTTGGATTCAGTACGCTAAGCGTAATGGCAGGATAGCTGGTCAGGTCGAATGCAATTGAGTGGTCAGCGCGAATGCAAATGAATGGTCATCGTGAATGGAAATGGGTGGTGAGATGCTAGGTAATTTTCCACCTTGGTCGCGTCATCTTTGTATAGCCTATAAATACCTATAGACGTAGTTTTCTATTTCCTACTGCGCAGGTAGTACCAGCCTGTCACCGTTCCCCTATCATTACAGGGGGCCTCTCGGCACATGATCAGGCACGTTACCACGCTCTCGCTTCTAGCGTTAATCGCCAGTTGCACGACCCAAACGGCGCAGACACCCAAGCCCGCTTTCGACAGCAGTCGCAATCCGGACATGTTGACGCCAGACCTCTATCCTGGCGGCGCCGTTCCTGAAAAAGAACCAGTAGTGCGCTATGGCCGCTACACCCTCGTCAGCACGCTGCCAGATTCTGGCCAACGTGACCTGATGGCTCAGATTATCGACATCAGCATTCCAGCCAACATGCACCCAAATGTGCGTGAGGCCATGCAGTACGTGGTGGACCGTTCAGGTTATACGCTTTGCTCGGCAGACTCTGGCCACGTCAACATCCTTTACACCCGACCACTCCCAGCAGCCCAATATAAACTTGGCCCTATGACCCTGCGTAACACCCTGCAGGTGCTCGCAGGTCCGGCCTGGCAGGTGAAGGTCGACGAGGTCAACCGTCAGGTGTGCTACGTCCTGCGCCCTGGCTACCAGCTCCCGGACTCTCCACGTCCTGCATCAACTCAGATTGCCCAACTCAACACATCGACAGCTGCACAGCCTATCGCAGCGAAGAGCAATAACAATGATGCGGGCAGCCAAGTAGTAGTCGCCGCCGTTCCCCAAACAGCGCCTTTCACAACAACGGCATCAGCCGCTACCCCTGTGGCGAACACTGCACCAGCCAAAACCGTGGCCCCTCCTAGGGTGATTACCAAGGATGGCTCTACAAAACAAACGTCTGCCTTGCCGACTCAGAGTCCGGCCTCGACCTCGTCCAGCAACCCAGATGCCAAGGCCGCTTCAACTCCGAAACTGGTCACCGCGCCGTCCGCAGTTTCTGCAGCGCCAAAGCCGGTTGCGACGGACATTGCAGCGCCGAAGCCGCTGGCCCAGACATGGACGGCTTCAACTGGCTCAACCCTTCGTCAAACCGTCGAAGGCTGGGCTGAAAAAGCGGGCTGGAAACTGATGTGGCAGGTCGATGATTTGGATTACTCAATTGACGCTCCACTTCGATTTGAGGGCAGTTTCCAAGAAGCCATTGGGTCGATTTTCCCTCTCTACGACTCGGCTCCACGGTCCTTTCTGGTCGATGTGGTCGACAGTAACTCCTCACAGCGGCTGATTTTTATTACAGAGAGGAACAAATGATGACTGCTCGTCTCTGGATCAAAAGCACAGCCTTGTCACTTATCGTCGCACTGGTGAGTTCCTGTTCGCTGCAGCGTGTGAATGAATCGGCCAGCCGAGCTGAAAATGACGCTGCGACAGCCTCTCAATACAGCCGATTTCTGAGAAATCAGCAGCAAGAGTCCGCGCGCGCTACGGTGGTGTTCAGCGACAAACCATGGGTGTCCAAAAAACCGCTGGTCGCCAAGCGTGGTTTACCGCTGACCATGGATTGCGACATCACCTATCGCCCCTCATATAACGTTGGGATCGCTGAGATCGCGCAGTACATCACTAGTGAATGTGGTGTACCGGTCATCGTAGCCCCTGACGCAATCGACCCAAGTGTCCTTTCCAGTTCGACGCAGGGCAACTCAGGACCTGCAGTTCCACCTGGTTTGGGCTCTGCCGACAACCTGACCAACTTCATGCCCGCCGGCGTCATCGGCAATGTTCCGAGCAACGCCCGCTCAATGAATTCGATTGGGCTGACTGCACCCAACACATTCCCCATTAAGTACAGCGGCAAGCTGTCAGGGTTGTTGAATCAAGCGACCTCCCAGTTGGGCTTAGCGTGGAATTATTCCTCCGATGATCGAAGCGTGCATGTCACTTACTTCGACACCAAGACGTTCGACGTCTGGGCATTTGGTGATGACCAGGTCATTGAAAGCACAGTGAAGTCGGGCTTGCTGACCGCTACAGGCAGCGGGAGCAGTTCCGGTGGTGGTGGCGGCGGATCTTCGTCGACAGGTGCATCGGGTGAATCAGGCAGCAACCAGAGCACCACCGTTACCATCAAGACCTCGCTGATCGGAGACATTGAAAAAAACGTCAAGGCGATGCTGAGCCAACAGCCCCAAGGTCGGATGTTCCTCTCGCGTTCCACTGGCACCCTGACGGTAAGTGATCGACCAGAAGTACTCTCAAACGTTGCTAAATACCTGAATTCGATCAACAGCAGTATCACCCGTCAGGTGTTGTTCAACGTCAAAGTTTTCGAGGTAACTCTCACCGACACAGACCAGACCGGCCTGGACTGGACGGCTGTCTATACGTCCTTGAGCAACAAATGGGGCTTTTCGCTGAAGAATGCCACCACCGGCATAAGCACGGGCGCGGTGTCGGGCTCGTTGAGTATTTTGGACACGTCGAAGTCTCCTTGGGCTGGCTCCAACTTAATCATCAAAGCACTTTCCGAACAGGGCCGAATCTCGAACGTTCGCTCGCCGTCGGTCACCACGCTGAATCTGCAGCCGGCACCCATCCAGATCGGCAACGTAAAGAGCTATGTCGCATCAAGCTCGACAACCACTACGGCTTCCGTTGGATCGTCTACTTCGCTCACCCCCGCGACTATCACCAGCGGCTTCAACATGATGTTGCTCCCTCGAATCATCGACCAGGACAACATGTTGCTGATGATCACCCTGAGCATGAGTAGCAAACCGACCTTCACCACTTTTACGAGCAACGGCTCCAGTGTCCAGACAGCGGATTACGACACCAAGAATCTGTCGCCCAAGGTCAAATTGCGCAGCGGTCAAACCCTCGTACTGACTGGTTTTGAGGAGAACAGCGAAAACGCAACCAAGTCTGGCGTAGGGGATCCTGGATTCTTCGGTTTGGGCGGCAGCCGTGTCCGCACCACAGGGCACAGCGTACTCGTAGTGCTGATTACTCCTGTTGTTGATAGCGACACAGGCAGCCCCAGCGCGGTGATTTCACCTGCTGCCAACGAGCCTTGGGGCTCTTGCCCTACCCCACTGCTGCATTGCACAGGTTCCAAGGGGTAAGCCATGGTTGCGGAAACCTCAAAAAATGCACGCTCTGCTCGAGTCCAGGTACTCCAGTATCGTGGAAAATCATTTGTCACCGGTCTGCGCTGGCATCCGCTGGGTAGTGTCACCGGGCACATGAAGGAAGCGCGCCAGTACGGTCGTGAGCACCACCTCGACATTGTCGCCATTAGAAGAACACCAGCCATTATTCAGGCAGGTTTTGTAGCGCGCAGCGAGGAGGTCATCAAAGGGATGTACTCGCTCGCGGCCACCCTGGCTGGACAGCTGGGGGACTCATGGATCGCGGCCTGGAAAACTGAAAGCGAGATTGACCAATATGCCCTCGTTGCTGTGTATCAAGGTGGCGTGATCTCTGGCTGCGACATGATCGGCACTGGTGCTGAGGTCCGCCGCCGAGTCGCGCAACAACGCAGTCGTGGGATCAACTTCGACAACGAGTACCTGCCCCCAGAGTTCGATATGGGCGGTCAACCACTGGACGTGGCAGAGCTGCTTCAGCCGTCGCATCTAAAACGCGAGTACCGGCTACGGCCACTCGTCTTTGGGCTATCCAAACCAGAACTTGTACAGCTGGCGGTTCTTGGCGTGCTGATCGCTGCCGGCATCATCGGATGGGCTCAATGGCAGAACCATCAGGACCAGATAGCCAAAGAGGCGGCTTTCCAGGCTGAACAACAACGCCTGGCAGAGTTGGCCAGACTGCAGAAAGAATCCGGTATGGAACAGACGCCCCAAGCGCTTGAACACCCTTGGGCCAAACGTCCATCTGTTGCAGATTTCCTGGAGGGTTGCAGCAACGTCATTTATCAGTTGCCTCTGTCCATTCAGGGATGGCAGTTCACGAGTGCCGTCTGCGACGGTGCACAAGTCTTGTCGTCTTATAAGCGCTCGGGCAATAGCACGGCCGACAAACTGATACAGGCGACGCAGGGCCACTTTTCTGATCGGCCGGCCTTCTTTGACGAGGGCAACTCGGCCACGTTGAAATTCGACATCTCGCTACCCGCAGCCGGTGATGAGCCTCTAAAAGACGCCATCGTGATGTTGGCGAACCTGTCGTCTTGGCTGCACAGCTTCACTCAAACCCCAGTGCTGAAAGAAGTGCCGGTCGTTGTGCCCATTCAACCAGCGATTCCGGGCCAACCTGCGCCACCGCCGCCCCCACCGCCTCAATGGAAGCAATTCGAGCTGAGCTATGCCACTGGCATTACGCCGCTGGACTCATTATCCGGCGCACCCAGTCAGGGCTTACGGCTGCGCGAAATCACAACCAAATATGAGACCGGCCACCTTGTCTGGTCAGTAATAGGTGACCTTTATGCGAAATAAAGCGCTGTGCTTTTTGTGCTCCATCCTTGCGTTAGGGGCACCATCGAGCTGGGCAGATGAGAACACCCTATCTGGGGTGAACGTCGGCGAGCTGGCCCAGATTCAAAGCCAGACGATCTTGTTGAATGCCAAAGCCGAGAAGGCCAAGGCCGAAAGATCGATCAAGGGCGAAGACCAAAGTGCGACGACGCAGCCGTCAACTGTGTTTTTTTCTCAAGGAAACCTCACACAGCCGGCTGCAGCCTCGGCGCACAGCAGTGATACACAGTCTGACTTGCCTGTCGTGAAAGCGGTATTCGGCTCAGCAAAACGGCTGCGTGCAACTCTGCTCTACAGCAGCGGATTTGAAGTAGACGCAGATGCCTCATCTCGGGAGTTACCCGGTGGCTATCGCATGGCCATCCTCTCCGTCGAAAACGTGACCCTCGAGCGTGGCGGTAAGCGCTACCCCCTCGGCTTTTCCAGTACGCCCCCGGCCAGCTTGAGCAACGTTAACAATTCAGCCCCCAGCATTACCCCATCAGCACCTATGCCGCCTGGGCTGATCCCTGGCCAACGTTGATTGAGAAGTTCGATGACGATCCTGACTGAAAAACCAGATGTCATAGAGCCTGACAGTGATGAGTCTGCTGCAGTCCTACTGACGTCGCACCAAACACTGCTGACGGCCCCTGGTGGACCGTTTGAGCTGAAACCCGAGCTGCGTCAACTATGTGCGTTGACCAGCGATGGGATTTTGTATGTGTCAGCCCAACACCAAACGGATGCCTATGTCATGGCATTCGAGGACCAGCTGGAACACGAAAATCACCACTTTGAGGTCAAGGTCTGCTCGATGAGCACGATCAAGGCACTCTACCGCGCCAATGATGATGCAAATGGTAAAGCACTATCGGCGACTGAGACGAAGCGCCAGGCCCAGGTGGTGCAGCTTTTAGGAGAAGCCCACCGGCGCAATGCCAGCGACGTCCACTTTGTCGTAGGTCACGATATCACTCGAATCTTCTTTCGCATCCACGGGCTCTTGTGGGAGGCAGAACAGCACCAGAGCCAGGTGGGCATGGAGCTCTGCTCGTCCCTCTACAACAGCATGTGCGATGTCGCGAAAGACCACTACCAGCCGCAGGTGAGCCAGGACGCCAGGGTAAAACGCGCCTATGTCGACCAACTCGGTTTGTTCGGTGCCCGAGTCGCCACTCGGCCGCTCGTAGATGGCCCTCTGATGGTTTTGCGTCTGCTGTATGACGACAAAACCAAAATGACGCTTAGTGATCTCGGTTTCCTGACGCAGCAAATTGATGCATTCAGCCGCATCCGCAGCTTGCCTTATGGGGTGAACCTGATCACTGGACCCACCGGTTCCGGCAAATCGAAGTCGCTGCAGGTAAACCTGAACCTCTTGCACGAAGAGTGCGGTGGAACAAAACACATTCTGACGATGGAAGATCCACCTGAATATCCACTTCTCGCCAATCAGTCACCGCTGGGCGCCGGTGAAACCTGGAATGACGGGATCACCAATTCCATGCGACTCGACCCTGACATTCTCATGTATGGGGAGATCCGGGACCTTGCATCAGCACAAGCGGCTTTCCGCGGCGGTATGACTGGTCACCTGGTGCTGACGACACTGCACACCAACAACGCTGTAGCAGCTCTTCAACGACTGATCGACATGGGTGTAGACCGACACCTGGTTACTGATCCTGCACTGATGACAAGCGTGGTCAATCAATCCCTCTTGCCCGTGCTGTGTTCCCACTGCCGCGTCCCCGCACGCGAGCATCTCGGGCAGCTCAACAGTGCGCTGGTGCAGCACTTGCGCGATTTGGAAGCGATTGATGAGACCTACCTCAAAGGACCGGGATGCCCGCATTGCAAAGGCTTGGGCATCACCGGTCGCACGGTGGTTGCGGAAACTTTGCTCACCGACCTTGAATTCATGCGCGTTTTCAATGGGCAGGGTGCAAGTGCGGCACGTCGCCACTGGGTCAAGGAAATGGGCGGTATTACCAAGACCGCACACACGATCATCAAACTGAAACAAGGATTAGTAGACCCCCGCCACGCCGAAATGACGGTGGGGCCGTTGGACTTTGACCGGCAAATCCTGGAGCTCGCTCATGCTGAGTGACGTCAGAGCGATGCTGAATCGTTGGGCAGAGACCTTCTATGCCAAGCAGTTTGGCAAAAACGAAAGAATCCAGTTCTACGAGAGCCTGATGGGCATCCTTGAGGATGGTGTGTCGCTTGAAGACGCACTGCACACGGTGGCCAGAGCATTCAGCGATAACGGGCAGAAGCTCCATCCAGTGTCCCTTGCCTGCAGGGATATCGCGCAATCGGTAAAAGGTGGGAAATCGCTGAGCATTTCCTGCGAAGGCTGGGTTCCCTATGACGAGAACTCTTTGATCGCTTCCGGGGAAGACACCGGCAACCTGGTGCAGGCATTTCGGGACTGCGTGAGGATCATCGAAGTACGTCAGCGGATCAGCAAACTCGTAGCGTCCGCCACCGTTTTCCCCTCCATGGTGTGGAGCGTCATGGCGGCGTTGCTGTATGTGATTGCAGTGTGGATGGTGCCCTCCATGACACGACGCTCCAACCCCGAGGCGTGGACCGGCGTGCCGGCCTTCCTCTATGCCCTATCGAATTTCGTGACCCACTACGGGCTAGTGACGCTGATAGCTGTAATCGTCTTTATCCTCATATCGATCATCACTCTACCCGTGTTTTGCGGCCTTCAGATTACGGCCGCCAGCCCTTCGTGGAAGCTGCAGTTGAACAAGCTGCTCCAGGTCCTGCGAGTCCGAGCAGAGAGGCTCCCGCCTTGGTCAGTCTACAAGGCGCTCCACGGATCGATCTTTCTGCTCAACATGGCTGTGATGCTGCGCTCCGGCATCAACCAACTAGATGCGCTGACCTCTCTTCAACGCAATGCCTCTCCATGGTTGAAAGAGCGCCTGAGCGCCATTCATTACGGAGTGAGCGCCGGCAAAAACTTCGGTACCGCATTGAAGCTTGCGGGTCATCAATTCCCAGACCCCATGGCGATGCATTTTCTGGAAGTGCTCGCCACCCGCAAAGGCTTCGCTGAGTCGATGGAACGGTTTTCCAACCGGTGGCTGGAGCAAACGCTTCAGCGCGTCGAAGCCATCGCCAAATCTCTTATCGGCATGTCCTCCATGGCCATGGGGGTCATGATGATTCTGGTAGTGGTCGGGATCTTCCAGTTGGCCGGCAATGTGACTGCAACGCTTTAAATCAAACCTAAATGAGGTACTGGAAATGCCAACAAACACTCAAAACAACCAACGCGGATTTCTCTCCCTGGACGGGATGTTCTGGTTGATGCTGATCGCGGTGGCACTTGGTTTCATCGTGTTCATGGGCTACAGAACGTTCGGCAGCTCGGACGTCACCATTGAACAGAGCAATCTCGGCACGTTGCTGAGCAATACCAAACGACTGAAAAGCACCACGGGCTACGCCACGGCAGGCACCAACTTGGCGCCTTCTTTGATCAACCTCGAGGCAACTGGCGGCATGAGCATCAACGGTAATGCCCTGTCCAACCGCTGGAACGGCGCAGTGACCGTAATGAGCAACGGCATGACCTTCACCATCACAGAATCCAACCTTCCGAAAAATGCCTGCATCACCCTTGCCTCGAACATGGCCAAGGACAAACAGACAACGACGGCGATCAATGGCGGCACTGCAATTGCCGGCGAAATCACTGCGGTGGCAGCTGCGACCAGCTGCTCCTCGGACGCCAATACCATCGCTTGGACTTCGTACTAAGGAACTCAGTGTGAGCGTGATCTCTGATGCTGAATTCGTCGACCTGTACCTCGGCGATGGATTTGCCGACGCCAAAGGTCTCCCTGGGCAGGCACGAAGGGTTGAAGCGCCCGCCGAATGGCGGGCAGACCTTGAGCGCTTACGGGCGCAGTGCGAGGAAAAGCACAAGGCAACCCAGGATCCAGAGTTCGCCCTAATTGAAGATGGCGTCGTCCTTCGTGTAACCCAGTTGCTGGATTTGAATGGCAAGCCTGTGTTTGTCGTAAGCAAATCCTCAGTCCAGATCCGTCCATTGGACATGCTGGGTCTGCCCGACTATCTGCAGGACGCGCTGATGAGCGACACGGTACGCGGCCTGATATTTATTTGTGGGGAAATGGGCACAGGGAAAACCTCAAGTGCTGCATCACTGGTGAAAGCACGTCTCGAGGCCTGGGGAGGCATTTGTGTGGCTGTAGAGGATCCTCCAGAACCATTTTTGAATGGCAGGCATGGGAGTGGGCGCTGCATTCAAGTTCCGGTCTCTCGCCGGATGGGGGGATACGAGGAAGCTTTGATCCTAGCGCTGCGCACAAGAGCCGATTTCCTGTTCGTGGGAGAAATTCGCGACAGCTCGACAGCAGCACAAGTAATTCAAGCCTCGATCAATGGCCATCTCATTATCAGCACAGGTCATGCCGGCAGCGTTACTCAAGGCATTGAACGTATATCAGCCCTGGCTCAGCCGTTACTCAATAACGCCCGAGAGCTGCTCTCCAAGGGGTTGGTGGCTGTTCTTCACCAGTCCTTATCAAGTGGCAACGAAGGAAGTCGTCGATTAACCCTGCAGAGCCTGCTTTTCACAGGCGATGACGGACCGGGCATCCGAGAGAAAGTCCATGCAGGAAAGATCACGATGCTCGATCACGACATCGCTCACCAATCATCAAGGAGTCTCTGGAATGACCAGTAGGATCAAGCAGCGGGGGTTCTTGAGCTTGGACATGGCGATCGGATTGGCCGTTTTCTCCGTTGTCGTCACTTTGGCGATCGCATGGCAAATCAAGCAGATGGATTCTCAGGACTATCGAATTGCGGCTGATCAACAGAGAACCATTTCAGAGGCATTGGCCAAATATCTGAAGGATAACTACAGCGTGGTGCTGGCCAACGCGGCAGCAACCGTACCGGTGCAAATAACCGTTCCGATGCTCGTCAACACCAACTACCTTCCTGCAGGTTATAGCCCCACTAACGCCTTTGGGCAGACCATTGTCGGCCTCGCCCGGAAACCCAACGCCAATCAACTGGAAGTGATTGTGGTTACTACAGGTGGGCAGACGATTCCTGAAATGGGTATTCGAACCATCGCTGAAAATCTCGGAGGACCTGGTGGGTTCATCTCTTCTGCCAATCCGAACATCGTCCAGGGCGTGCGGGGTGGATGGCAGGTAGCACTAAGTAACTATGCTATAGCTCCTGGCCCAGGACATACAGCTAGCGCACTTTTTCTTATGGATGGAGCGTTGGCTAATGACTATCTATATCGAAACGCAGTGCCCAATCATCCAGAATTCAACACGATGAATACTGATATCACGATGGGCAACCACAATATTAACAACGCAGGAAGTATCACAGCGTCAGGCAACATAACAGCTAACGCCGACATTACAGCTCGAAACGTTATCGCCACAGCCAATGTTAATGCCGCTACTGCAACCATTACCGGTGATACCAGCACAGGTGGTTGGTTCAGAACACGTGGTGACACAGGCTGGTACAGCGAAAAATGGGGAGGCGGGATTTATCAAAATAGCCCCAACTGGGTCCAAGTTTATAACGACAAAAACTTTTCAACCGGAGGTGAACTATGGGGTGGAAAGATAACCTCGACGGGCAAGATAACGGCCTATGATCGCATTCAGACAAATGAATATTTGTCCCTGGGAGGCATAGCTACCGAGGGGCAACAGTGCAGTGACCGAACCCTTCTTGCAAAAAGCGCCGCGGGAATAACGTTGTCCTGCGAACAAGGCTTATGGAAAAGACCAGGTGGGTGGGAATTCCAGCTGATCCAGGGCACCTGCCAGGCGCCTGCCAGAGGAAGTGTGACCTGCTCCCTTGGCGACACTACATGGAAGTCATGCTCTTTAACTGGCGCTTTTGGCATCGGGGATAGTGAGACTGGGTACATCTTCAGAAATGCAAGTGGATGGTTTCTCTCCACATCTCGACTTTCCTGGCCAGGTCTTTTCTATTGGAGCTGCTTCAAATAAAGCATCCATTTATAAAATTTCAAAAACGTTTTATAGTATGTTTATGGGGATTATTGCAGTGCAGACGCTTGAGAATAACGTTGAGTATAGTGCTGGAGAATTACAGACCTGGCTAAGCACCCGAAGCAGGATATGCTCAACTGTGCTATGGCGTCGCGCACTAGAAGAAAAAGAGGCATTCGAGGTCGGCGAGTTCACTTACAAGTTACAACCAACGGCCTCTGGTCGTTATTTAGTAAAAAAGATCGCCACTATGGAATTAATCAATCCACAACGCAAACCAATGAGCATCAAGCGAGCCGCAAAGTGGACTGTCATTGCGCTTGGCCTAGTAGGAATTTGCTTAACATTGATTATCCTCACGAAATAGTTTTGTTATTGACGCGTAGGTGGTAACAACCACCATTTTGTGGATGGAGCTCATATCATGACAATGCAATGGCTCGTTTTGATGATTGTGCTCATTGCCTCCAGCATTTTCATGGAGAACCAACATCAGGACCAACGTACATCCGACTACGCTACCCTCGACTCACTGGGTCGCGGCTTTCTGGTGTACCGATCTGCCGCTACCGAATATGCCCAGGCCAACCCGGGCTTCAGCGGAGTACCGAGCGATTCTGCGCTCAACCTACCTGGGTGGTTTGTGAAACCTGTGGGCGTAGGTTCTTACATCTCATCAGGAACGGCCTATACTTATTTTGATGGGGTTGCACCGTCAGGCTTGCCTTCTGTGCTGGTAGACCTGACAAAGACAACTACCGTTGGTTTAAAGCGTTCAGGAATGCTGATTTCACAGATAACTGGGGCGACCGGTATAGCAATTCCGTCCCCTGTTCCCGAAGGTGCGGTCGTCGCAGTCAATTAGTCTGAGTCGACCGACTTTGAAAGGCGCCGGGTTGCATAAGCTCCGGCCTATCAACATAATGATCACAACAACGTTTCCACCCCGTTGGCTACTGGCGGTCATCAGTAGCGCCCGGTGATGCGGCTTGCCTCATCACCAACCCCAAAGCACGCATAGCTCCGGGAAGGGCGTGCGGACCTGGTTCAGAGCTCTCCCTGTGTCTCCCTGTTCAAGCCAGACACGCAGCCGTCTAACTCGTGAATTGCGAGTTCAAAGGCACATAGGGCTCTGTTGAGGTTCGAAGCACCGTAGTCTAAGGGCCACACTGGTGTTGTGGCCCACACTTTTTAAAGCTCACACAATAGGTAGCCTGATCATCTTGCAAAGGATGATCAGGCTACCTATTGGTAGCTGCTTTTCCTTGCCGGTGGCCCGCCGGCGAAACGCAGGGCTCCCTTTGTGCGCGGATGCGTGCCTTATGCTAGCTGGCCTCAGCCACGATAATCGGCCAGGTGTTGGAAGTAAGACGTTCAGATCACAGCCCAGGGATCAACAACGCCTTCATCCCGCACAGGTGGTATTTTTTTCTGAAAGACGCTACTTACTACATCCGAGAGTGACTGTTGACCCAGCTACTCTCGGTAGCTTCTCCTGTCGACCTGAACCTTCTTTGCCCTCCGCGAAATATCCCTCTCCGCTTGACACATCACCATCCCCCCTTCGATGATATGGACGTGCTTTGCTGACGTCGTCAGCATCATGCCCAGGCAGTCAGGATCTTGAAGACTGCGACACGATGTTCGTGTCAGATCCGCCCAAGACCGCTGAGCTTCTGGTAGCGCGGTCGGTCGACAATCGTCGATGGAAGCACCTTATGCAACTCACCTCGCGGGGAATCACTTCCCCAACGGGGTCAGTGGGTTCTCCGCATTCAACCTGCAGGAGAATCACCATGTCCAAACTTGCTTATGGCTTCGGTTTCGCGCTTGGCACCATCACGCGACAGTTTCTGCGTGCGGTAAAGAAAACCAGCGCTGCGCCCACAGCTATCCATACCAAAGCAGCTCCGTTGCTTCCACCGCCCTGCGTACCTGAGCGTCTCGTACGTGAGATGGATCATGTACCGGCAATAACTCGTAAAGGTGTCGACCTGAACCTTTGGTACGCGGCTAACACTCGAGTGGTCGAAAAGCCAGCTCGGAAACCGCGTAAGAAGCCAGCTGCACGCTCGTTGGTGCCAGCAACTTGCTAAGTCTGCGTCCTTCGCCTCTGTAGGGAGCCTTCCCAAAGGGAAGGTTTCCTCAGAGTTTTCACGGTAGGGGCTTGACAAGCGACAATCGTATTTCCATGATCTGCACATGTATCGCTGACGTCGTCAGCAACATGCCCAAGTAGTCTGGATCCGCAAGACTACGATGCGGTTTTCTGCATTGATCCACTCCCAAGATCGCCATAGCTTCCGGTAGCGCGATCAGTCGACTTAGTCGATGGAAGCACCTTTCCCACCCATGACGGGCCTACCCCGTCAGGGCAGGCCTCTCACTTTTGGAGGTCTGATGAAAACTGAACTGGCTCTCTACCAGGCGTTGATTTCGATTAACGTCCCGGAACAGAAGGCAAATGCTGTTATTGAAGCTTTGGAGACCGACATGCTTTCACGTTTGGCTACCAAGGCAGATTTAACTGCTCTTGCTGCAGAGTTCAAATCTGAGATTTCACAGCTTGAAGTCAAGCTCACCATTCGCATGGGCGTCATGTTGTCTGCAGCTGTCGGTGTAATGATTGCTGCAATGAAGCTGATGCATTAAACAACCTTAAGCTCCACCCACCCTCGCGGGGAATACTTTCCCCCTAGGGCGAAGTGTTTCTCCGCTTTCTGTTATTTCGAAACTGGAGAATCACCATGAGCACTAATCAATCCAACGAAGCAAAATTCTTCGACCTTCACACCACTGGTATCGGTTATCTCAACCGTATCCGTGAAGTGAAACCTCGCGGCAAAGGTAAGCCATTCATGGCAGTTACCGTTGCGGCTCTGCGCGGCTCGATGGATGATGCCGAGTATTCCTATATCGACTGCAACGTGGTCGGCGCTGAAGCTGAAAAGCTGATTCGTCGCAGCCAAGCAGCCGTTGAAGCCGGAAAGAAGGTCCTTGTGAGCTTCCGCATCGGTGATATCTGGACCGACGCATTTACCTACGAGAAAGGCGATAAAAAAGGTCAACCTGGAGCAAGCCTCAAGGGACGCCTGTTGTTTATCGGCTGGATCAAGGTGGATGGCCAAACCGTCTATGAAGCAAAGCCTCGTGAAGTAGAACCAGTTGTTGAAGACGGCGAAGCGGAACCTGAAGCACAGCTCGCAAGCGAAGAAGCATCCGAGCCAGTAGCAGAGGAACAATCCAAGCCAACGCCCGCTAAACAGCAGCGTACGGCATCTTGATTCACTTTGTTGAAAGGCACCCTTCGGGTGCCTTCATTATTATCAAAGTCCGCAGGGAACACCTCCCTTCCGGGCACGGTGATTCTCGTCCGTTGGAGACTCACCTTTATGAACACGTTATTTACGCAATCTCTCGATATACGCGTTGCTTATGCAAAAGCGGAAATCTATGGCGACGAGATTACCCAATATGAGGCTGAGATCGAGGCTCATATTCTGGGTGCCGACGCGTACCGCGCCGGCCAGCCGAACGTACCCGAGCTGTTCAAAACCGTTCCTGCGCTCAGTCGAGCTTGGGGCGAAGGAGTGAACGCGGCCATTAATGGTGGCGGTTGGTCACGCTTTACTGAAGAAGACCAGCAGCAGCTAATAACACCGGAACCATACATTGTGTCGGATTTTGCATACGGGAAACTTGCATTCGCCGAGTGCGGTATCGAGTACCCCCTCCAAATACTGAAGAGCGCTGCGGGCTATTACATTGGTACCGCTGATGAGTTTGAACCGGTATCAAGGGAGTCCGAAGAATACTACCGCAGCGAATATGCCGCGAAACAAGCTTTTGACCTCAACCTCTGGACACAACGCCACGTGTGCTGGTCCTGACATAACCAAAACATACCTAACCGGGAAACCACTTCCCGGACGGGCCGGGTGGTTTCTCACACCTGGAGATAAACATGCAAAGCACCACTAACCTCGTGTCGTCTGACCTGCTCAAGCTCCCGGTCGTTTTAACACCCCGGGCCTGGCAGGAAGCGGTGCATATTGAAAACCCTCAGGATGCAAGTGTTGTCAGTGAGCGACTGGGCGAAGTTGTCCTGGAGGCCTACCGAGAACTGCACTTGCAACCTGACAGCACACAGATCCATTTCGGCCTCTATCGTTTATTGCCTGCCGGCAATAGCACTGATCGAGTCTGGCTGGACCTAAAACTTGACCGTATAGAATCACCGCCAGGCGTTTTCTATCTGTACATCTCACTCAAGGAAGAAACTCATACTTCTTGCCCGTAATCCTTCGACAATCACAGCACTGCCCAAAGCCCGACACCTGTCGGGCTTTTTTCATTCGTAGCAGTGTGGAGCTGCCCATGATCAACATCCCCGGCCAACTGGCCATCCGTACCATCAGCGGCCGTAATGGCGAATTCAACGTCGGACGGCTTTCGACCTCTATCGGTGAGTTCGTGATCAAAGACGCACTCCTCGATCAGTACGATGAAGGCAAATACCGAGGCGACTTTCTGATAACGGAGATCCGTCCTTCGTATTACTCCACAGCAGGCCGCCTGATCGTTGAGATCCGTGCAAGGCTGGAAAGCATGAGCCTCGACGACGTCGACAATCTGACACCAGAAGACGCCGCCAGGCTCTCGCCAAACGAGCCTGACCCTATGGATGAAGAGTCTTCTTCCAACCTCTCCAAGCCTGTGCAGCGTAATAATCCGCCCGCCCTACCGGCCACCAATAAACAGGTATCAAAAGAGGATGCCCCGTTCGGGATGACCCCGACCGGCGCAACCAACGACCTCGAGGCAGATGCCGAGTTGTTCGGCACAATCTGGCCTCTAAGCTATACAGTCAGGCTGGACACAACTGTTGATCGTCAGCAACTACGCCAACAGTGCAGTCGGCTCTCGGAGCTCGGCTATTTACACAACTTCAAACTGCAGGTATGGAATATCTCCAATACCTAACGATGCCGGCGATACGCCAAGCCAATCGGCACATTCATGAGAGGCTCCCTCCTGGGCGCTCCTCGACTCAACAGGAGCAGCACATGAATCTAATCTTCAATAACCTGACCCAACAAATCCTTGAAAACATCGAAGATCAGCTCGCCAATAACGAGGTATCGACGAATGAGGAGCTTTGGGACTTCTTCGTAGAGGAGCTCGAAATGACGGCAGAACAAGCCGATGGCGCCGTTGCCCTTCGCCCCAAATACCTGGGGCAAATCTTTCTCACTGGGCACAGCCCACTATTTCAAAACGAGACGGTCTAGTTTGGCGCGGGGAGTCAGATCGATCTGGAGGGCATCACCATCAGGCTTTGTGTTAACGACAGAAAAGCCCTCCCAAAAAGGAAGAAAAGTATAATA
Source organism: Pseudomonas sp. AM4(2022) (assembly GCF_036346515.1). Classification (NCBI taxonomy): domain Bacteria; kingdom Pseudomonadati; phylum Pseudomonadota; class Gammaproteobacteria; order Pseudomonadales; family Pseudomonadaceae; genus Pseudomonas; species Pseudomonas sp. AM4(2022). The sequence goes on along the minus strand of NZ_JAOTNW010000017.1, from coordinate 95,142 downwards.
TCGCACATAAGAACGCCGGTTTGTTAGATGTGTTTGCTCGCACGAACATCATCAATCAAATCGGCGTTCTTGTTTCTGTGTTGCCCGGAATTCCTTGAAGGTAAGCGTCCGGTAAACACGCCTTCCTGACGCCAACGCCTTAATAGTTGAGATCGGTAGTAGACCACGCCGCACGCTTGCGACGCTTTAGCTGGCGCTGAGATTGAGCGGATGCTTGAACAACGTGACGTGGCCTAGGCCGCGATACAGGACAGGTTAGGAAATTCGCGGCCTCATCCAGACGCTGAGTTAGGCACGCGTCTGCAGTGCCCTGTTTACGTAAAGAGATGAGTTTAGCGACTAGATCAATTAGGCGAAATTCTAGCAAAGAATCCCGCCTAATCCGGTAGTCAGGCCGTCCTAGCGCGATTTGTGGCAACAATTTGCTCATCTGTAAACTGACTGCCGGGAACCATAAATTTTGCGATAAGTGCGTCTCGGTTTTGAGGTGCCCGTACCTTGTCTGCCGCCTCCAGCGCCATCTTCAGCTCCGGCAATGTTAGCTCGGTGCAGTAGGCTGGTGTTCCTGGTTGCTGACGCCACGAATCTTCAAGGCTACCAGCGGCAAGCGCGATAAAGCCCGTATCCTCAACGAGATCCTGCGCGACGGCCTCTGCATGAGTGTCATCCCCTGCTACATGTAAGCCAATGCGTGTCGAAGATCCAGTTGGTTGCCGATTGTCGGCAAGAGTCGCTGCAAGGACGGCGTTCCAAGCCTTAATGACCGGGCGGCTAAACTGCTCGCTTACCCAAACGTTCACGGGCTTGCCGTCGTCAACTTCTATGATTGCCCCGTCGCGTCCCGGATAGTAATTGGACGTGTCAATGACAACGACTTTCTCGGGGACATTCTTTAACGTCTGTTTGAGATCTGGATATTTTGGGAAGGGTATCGAGAGGATCACAACGCCTACCTCGGACACTGCCTCTTCCTTGGTCACAGCGTGTGCGCCGATTTCACTGACCAGGTTTTGAAGGCTTTCGGGGCCTTTCGAATTTGCCAGCTTAACTTCATGGCCGCACGCGACGAGCTTGCGGGCAAGGGTAGCCCCAATATTGCCGGCGCCGCTAACTCCGATTTTCACTTCAATAACCTCCTCACCCACAACCAATATTCAAGTTGCTACCTGGCTAGGTGTGCGAATGAATCAAGCGTGTCGCAAAGCCGCTGCGATCTGGGGTGAGCACGCATGTCGCTTGACTCAGGTAAATACGACTCTTCAAGAATGAAAGGTTACGCTGTCGGTAATCGGCACACGATGCCAGCGTCTAGCGGCATCCAAATTACCGCCATTCGCCCCTTTTGGGTCGGTAGCGACGACCACTTTCGACAATCGGTGTTAATGGTTAAGCCTCAGTCCGTTCCGCATCTCAACGGTGTCATCGACCTAACCCCTCACATCGAACGGCACTCTCGAGCTCCGTATCGCCGAGCATCATTTCAAAACCCGCGGTTTCTTCCTTACGAGATAGTTCAGTGATTAAGGAATCAGAATTTGCGATGAAAATATTGACCGCGGCCGGCGTTAAAAAACTAGGTAATTATGTTACTCAGCAGCGTTGCGAGGAGTTTGAGGTAATTTCGTGTCTGTGCTTAGCGACACCGCTACGTAGCGTAAATTTTTAGCTAGCCGTATTATTTTTGACGACGGATAACGAGATAGCTACAGCAGAATTACAATTCTGACACAATCCCAGCGGAACCTTCTTTTTTTGAGCCGTGTCAAAGTAGGCTGTTGACTAGCACCGTATCGCCGGCTAGAGGAGACGCAGGTCTGCAAAAAATCGCATACCAACAACATACTTTCATCCTAAACTACAATTAGTTTAAATGAGTTTTATTAGCCGTTCTGAAAGGTAGGATCCATATTTGTGTTTTTGTTTGTAGCGATGAGAATCTAGATTGAAGCCAACCACTACATTAGGCAAGGAGAAGCATGTGGGATCCAATCACGCTCATGGCGGTGCCGCTCTACGTGAAGGACACCAGAAAAAACTACTCATGGCGCTTGCCCTGACTGGTATTTTTATGATTGCGGAGGTTATCGGAGCATGCGTTACCGGCAGCCTAGCCCTGCTGTCTGATGCATCACATATGCTCACAGATACTGCTGCTCTGGCAATTTCACTGATTGCTCTCCAAATAGCCAAGCGGCCAGCGGACCAGAAACGGACTTTTGGATATGCTCGCATAGAGATCCTAGCCTCAACGTTCAATGCCTTATTACTCTTTATGGTCGCTGCCTACATTTTGTACGAGGCGTATCAGCGCTTGCTAGTACCGTCGGAGATTGCTACCGGTGCGATGATGTGGATCGCAATTGGGGGTCTTTTTGTGAACCTGATATCGATGCGTCTGCTCTCCTCTGCCAGCAGTGAAAGTCTGAATCTCAAGGGAGCCTATCTTGAAGTCTGGAGCGACATGCTTGGTTCATTGGGCGTGATCATAGCGGCACTTGTCATCCGATTTACAGGTTGGAGCTGGGTCGATACGATTGTCGCCGTAGCAATCGGTATATGGGTGTTTCCACGTACTTGGCAGTTGTTGCGCGAAAGCTTGGGGGGTACTTATGGAAGGGGTACCCGACAATCTCAATATTGCGGAAATAGAGTCCCTGATACTTGGAGTAGATGGGGTCATGGAGGTCCATGATCTGCATGTTTGGGCTCTAAGTAGTGGCCGCAATATCCTGACGTCGCACGTAGTCGTGCGAGATTCATTAAATCGAGATGTTATTCTCGCATCAGTCATTGACGCGGTGAGTAAATCGTTCGAAATTCATCACTGCACGATTCAAATGGAGCAAGCAGCCTTTCATGATAATGCTCCGAAGCCTTCACACTAGTCGTTTTTTTGATGACGCTAATTGTTGTATTTGCAGGCAGAAGCCCTAAGAAAAATCGACTTAAGATGCGTTCCCCAAGACTATACGCGCTTTTAAATATGCATTACTGCCACCTCTAAATTTAACGACTAATCGAGTTGACCGGCGGCCAATATTAAAGGAGCCTTCAGGCAGATTCGCCTGCTACGCGCACTGAAGGCATCCGCCAGCTTTGGCCTTAAAAACCTTACCATTGACAGATTCTCGATTATTCCAAACAATCAATTTATCATAACTATCAATAATATTGCGCAAAAATTACAAATTTGCAAAGCTTACGCGCATTTAGCCAATTCGCGCTAGGATCAGTTATTATTGAGTTAATGTAATGCGCATGAAAATAAATAATGAAATTAAACACCAAGCACACAGCAGTACTACCAATCAGCGTATAACCACACTGGCGGCCGATTGGACTATTATTTTACTCACATCCTGAGATAAGTTATGCGCGTTCTAGTTGTGGAAGACGAAACCAAAAACGTAGAATACCTTCAGCAGGGCCTTTCTGAAAGCGGGTACATCGTAAATATAGCAAACAATGGTGTTGATGCCGCTCACTTATTCAATACTAATATTTATTCGTTTCTGCTTCTCGATGTGAACCTCCCTGACATCAATGGCTTGGACCTTTTGGAAGTCATTAGAGAAACCAGCCGGGTCCGCGTCATTATGCTGACTGCCTGGGGACGAACCAACGACAAGCTCAAGGGTTTGGACGGTGGCGCAGATGACTACCTCGTCAAGCCCTTCGAGTTTCCCGAGCTGCTTGCTCGCATGCGCTCGCTGCAAAGACGTGGCGACGAGCTTTTTGAGAAAAACGCGCTGAGAATTTCGGATGTAGAGCTCGACTCTGTGCGCCATCGGGTGTTCCGTGGATCTACACGCATAGACCTCAACACCAAGAAATTTGCTCTCCTGCACCTTCTCATTAGTCGAGCTGGCAAAGCACTTACACGCTCTCAGAGCATCTGGCTGATATGGGACATGAACTTTGACTGCGATAATAACGTTATTGACGTCTCTATCCGGCGATTACGCTCGAAGATCGATGATCCATTTGAGACCAAGCTCATACATAAACTTCGAGGCATAGGGTACGTTCTGGAGGAGCGCGCATGAGGCCGTTCAGTCTGGCTGTGAAGCTGGGATTCAAAGTCGGTTTGATGAGCGCAGCGCTGCTCCTCCTTTTCGCCACCTTTGGGTATGTGATGGTGAGCCAAGCTCTCGAGAGAAACTCCCGAATGGACCTCGAAGTGAAAATGGCGGGTATGACTCACAACCTATCCGCTATCACTAGTATCGCTGATGTCAATCCAGACGCGCACCAGCTAGTTGACTTGGTCATGGGGCACAATAATCTGTACGTCAGCATCTTTGAGTCAGGACAAACGCAAACTCCACTGCTCTCAATAGGTTCGAAGGCAGTCAACCTGGAAGTGCACAAGTTCAAGCCAACCGAGCAGGTTAAACAGCACGAGTGGCGTGACTCCACGGGTCGCCCGCTACTTAGCGCTTCGCGAGTAATGAATCTAGGCGATGGAACCGAAGTTAGTGTGTTCATGACCATGGACCAGTCAGCCAACCAAGCCCTGCTCGATGCATTGCTAACCTGGGCGCTGATGGTCTCGCCTCTTATTCTCTTGCTGATCTTGGCCATTGGATGGTGGACTGTGCGCAGAGGACTACTGCCTCTGACCAAGTTCTTGAGGATTGCCTCGAAAATTTCCACCGAGAGCCTTGATCATCGCCTACCAACGAAGGGGATGCCGGCAGAACTGAAGAAGCTCGGCGATGGAATCAATATCATGCTGATGCGTCTAGATGATGGGGTTCAGCAGCTATCGCAGTTCTCGGACGATCTTGCTCACGAACTGCGTGCACCTTTGTCCAATCTCATGGGTAAGGCTCAGGTTGCGCTGACCCGGGAAAGGTCTCTTCCTGAGTACCGAGAAGTCTTGGAGTCGTGCACGGAAGAGTTGGACCGCATGAGTCGAATGGTTTCCGACATGCTATTTCTAGCCCAGGTCAGCCACCCCGCGTCAATGGTAGAATTCGAAAATGTCTGTTTGCTCGACGAAATTCAGCGGGTCTGCGACCTCTTCAGCATTACGGCCGAAGAAGGCGAAATACAACTCCAGCTCACAGGAAATGGCGTGGTGCGTGGCAATCAGATAATGATTCAACGAGCCATCTCGAACCTTGTCTCGAACGCGATTCGCTACTGCCCAAGAGGCCGGACGGTTTACGTGAAAGTTCAACGCGGTGCTAACGGAACTACCTTGAGTGTTGGTAACCCGGGGCGCGGAATCGCCAAGGAACACCAGGTGCATTTGTTCGAGCGGTTCTACCGTGTAGACAAAAGCCGAGCACGAAATGAAGGTGGTACGGGTCTGGGCCTAGCTATAGTACAGTCAATTATGGGATTGCATCAGGGTTCTGCGAGCGTAGAAGTGACTGATCAGAATTTTACCTGGTTTCACCTCAACTTTCCCGACACCCAAATGAAGCAAACGCAAATGGGCGCAGCCTAGGTCCCGTATATGGAGGGGGCCGATTTTAGAAGAGCTCTCTTTTTTACTTGAAAGCTTTAATGCCTGAGGGCTGCCGTATTGTTTTGGTCTTTAGCTCGACGTCTAGAGGGGAAGGCAGCCCTACCCGAAAATATGGCGAGCAGCCACATATAACGCGACCTTATCGGCACGCCCCCCCCCCCGCCTTAAACTCTTTCACGCCCCTCTGAGTGAACCACAGACGGAGTCAAAAAAATTCGACAGCCAGTTTGACTAACCGCCAACGGCGCCGCATTTGAGATGCCAGCTAATCTAGCCGTTAGCTTCGATGCGTAAACAAAAATATCCAATCGCTGCTACACAGTCTTTAGATCGTTTATGGCTAGCTTCCACTAGTGGCAAAAAATCCAAAAACATCAATGGCTTAGATATCACATTAAAGGTTATGAAAGAAAAATAGCCTGCTTCGGAGCTTTCACAAACACAAAATTTATACCGTTTCACCAAACGCATAAATTACGAAATTGTAATGATTCCCTCACCCTGCTGTTAGCTTCAAAATCCTAAACTATCAAACCACAAAGGCTGCTAGTTAAGCAGACCTAGTAAACATCGAGGGCACAATGAAATTCATAAAACTCCTCTCTATTGGTATCGTACTGACTGGATTTATGAGTTCCGCTTTTGCTGAAGACGGTTTCGAGCGAACCAAAAATTTCAAAGATAACTTCCGAGCCGAGCAAGCTCGTCTATGGGGTCCTGATGTATCGGAGAAAAGTAAGCAGAAAATTGCTCAAGAAAAACAGAAAGAACCTAAGGGCATTAGCAGCAAGTCGACAACTAAGAGACAGTAAAAAACAATTAACACGATCAAAGCCATCGACAAAAAGCCAGATTAATATCTGGCTTTTTAGCAACCTCTCCCTAATTGTACTTATTAAATAATTTTTCAGCATCAAAGATAAATCCTGAGATGGATTATTCACTTTAAACTGAAAAGCAGCTAGAAATTTAAATACTCTCTTCGCCGGGCTCTTACTTTCAACGGGAGCCAGTAGCACTATCTCCTAGAATATTTTCACCATCCTGTGCAGTGTCCTTCCAGCGGCATAGAAGCAGTTGGCTCGCGTTCGTTTCAGTGATTATTTTGCAACCAACGTCTACAGGTAGATCAGAATCGCTGTCGCGCAAACGCCTGGAAAGGTAGAACGATCTGTCGCGAGGCCACTTGTCAGGATCTTTGATGCTTTTGGACATTCCCCGGCTATAAAACTCCGACGAATACGAGCGGCGGCCAGGATAAATCAGGGGGCCCGATTGAGACGACTGCACATCCAGCCAGGCCTGCACTAAATCTCGCTGGTTCTGAGGACGATCCTCAAGCACACCGTTATAGATAATACCGGCGCCCGCGACTGGCAGCATCAGAGCGCTCGCTGCAGCAGCCCAAGCAGTCTTTCTGCCCACTTCGCTGATACATTCGGCAAGGAGTAGCGTCCATGCAGGCAGAGCAGGAAGAAGATAGGTCCAGAGAATGTTACCAGAGAAAGTAAAGAAAACAGGTGTCGCCAATGCCCAAAGCCAAAGGTATACATCGAAGCGCTGCATCGTCCCACGCCTGCTAATAACGAGGGGTAGAAAGAAAGTCCAAGGAAGCAACGCTAAGCCAAGCTGAATCCATATGGTGCCGTAGGGCTTGGCGTGAGCACTCCCGTAGAGATCCCCGGCCCAATCACTTACAACATATCGGCTCCAGTGCTCGCCGACAAAAAAATACTCAAGGAAACCCGGCGTCTTCATTTCGGCTGCAATGTACCAAGGCACTGATATACCTAACATGAGAGCAATCCCCGTTACCCAAGGAAGCCTCAATACCCGATTCCATTGCTTGTAGATGACGATCCAAAAAAATGCTGGCGCGCCCATCAGTACCAAGGTCAGTGGCCCTTTAGCAAGCAGGCCCAAGCCGAGAGCTAAGAACATAAGGTAGGCATCCCCTTTGCCTGCGCACTTCATCCAACGCCAGAAACCATAGCTGGCCAACAGGATCGAGAACGATAAAACGGGGTCAGTCAGCACAACACCACTGGACACCAAGCCCAGCGCCGTGCCGGAAAAGATGATGGCTGCCCAAATGCCCGCCTTGCGCGATACCTCCTGTGTCGCGAGCCTGATGATGATGAAGCAGCTTGCCAAGTGGAGAAACCAGGCTGGGAATCGAGCAGCAAACTCATTGGTGCCGAATACCGTCATGCTCGCCGCTTGGGTCCAGAAAGACAGCGGTGGCTTGCCCCAAAATGGAACTCCGTAATCGAACATCGGAGTCACCCAGTCACTCAGTTCAACCATCTTGCGTGCCATTTCAGCGTAGCGTGCTTCAGAGGTATCCATCAGGGGATATACGCCCAGCCCCAGGAGACGCAAAAGCAGAATCGAACTCAGGATGAACCACAATGTTCGCTCGCTTTTCAAATTCAGCATTTCTTACCCTCGAGTGAGGAAGCCGGAGGATGAATAGTCATGGGTCGCGCTTCATTATTACTATTTAGAAAATAAAGGGGGCGGCGTTTGACCTCCGCGAGCGTTACGCCTACGTACTCGCCCACCAGTGCAACACCCACGCACATGAATGAAGCAATTCCGACAAGCAGGTGATGGATGTCAAAGGAGCCTGCTACCAGTACTGCGAGCAGGTAGCAGATGCTGGAGACAAAGAAACTGAAGCTAATGAGACTGAATATACGAAGCGGCTTGCGGGAGAAGCTGAGAATACTTTCGATGGCTAGGTCCAGCAGGCTAGCGGCGTTCCACTTGGTATTGCCGGCATGACGGGAAGTGCGATTGTAGGGTAACTCAATGGTGCGAAAGCCTACCCAGCCGATCAAACCCTTAAGAATTCTGGAGCGTTCGTCCAGCGCTCTTAAGGCGGCCAATGGAGCAGGACCAATCAGACGGAAGTCACTGACATCCACCGGAAGATCAACTTTCTCCACCAGGCGCCGCATGATCCAGTAATAGCTACGTGCACTCGTGCGTTTTAGCCAGGAGTCGCCAGTTCGCAAGTCGCGTTGCATGTTCACAACGTCGTAACCCATCTGCCAATGATATACCATACTCGAGATGAGTTCAGGTGGATCCTGAAGGTCGACATCAATGAAGATCAATGCGCTACCGCGTGCATGGTCGATCCCTGCACTTAACGCAGCCTCTTTTCCGAAGTTCCGACTTAGGAACAGGCATCGTACATTTGATCCATCTTGATAGTGTCGAAGTAGGTCTGCAGTTTGATCGCTACTACCATCGTCGACATAGAGAATCTCGCACGAAACAGGCAGGCGCTTTACAACTCTGGTGATGCGCTTGTGAAATTCCGGAATGGTTTGCTCTTCTTGAAAGCAAGGAACCACTATTGTTAACAAGGGGTCAGCGCGTTCGGAAAGCCGATGTGATGTCCGCATGATTGAATGTCCAGAAACGATGCGCAGTGAATCCGAGCGCAGTTAGGGTTAAAGTCACTAAAATCTGAGAGACAAGCGGTGAGAGATTGAATTTAATCAGAACCCACATACCTACACCATTACCGATATTAGTTGCCAACGAGACAAGTACAAACCTGATAGGTTGAAGCTTATAAATTCCCGTCGCCACGAAACTGAGCCTTCTATTACCAATATAGCTAATAATAGCGCCTATCACGCCTCCGCCAACGCTGGCTAACACTGGATCAGTAACTCCATTTACAATAAGCAGGAGAAATACAAAATAGTGCCCCCCGGTTGCTACGAATCCAATGCCTAGATAACGAATAAGCAAAGCTATGATCGACATGCTTGTATTTTCCATCTACAAAGACTAAACAACCCGAAGTGAAAAAAAAGTGAACTGCATGTAATTTCAGAACTAAATGATGCAGCACCTCGACAATAGCTGTGCCACCCAACAAACACCAAAAAACCCTAATAATAAACTGAACAAATAACTCTAGCATGATCCAGAGATTACAATTCTGATAAGAGCATATACATGATGGCACTTTAGATCTTGGACAATTAAGCACTTTCTCAAAACATGAAAACCAGTAACGACACCAATAATTACACCAATTAAGTATCAACTTACCAACCAGTGATCCATTTTCTCACGAGCGCCCATCAGTTTAAACAAGAAGCAACCTGCTAAACGTACGTGTCGTCGAGCTAAGCCCATATATTCAGTGTTTATTTTTGGTTGGGTAGCAAGCTAGTACGACCCAGAACTTGCTGCCACACCATCGACTTTCGTTTTTCGTTCAAAGCCTGAGGACTCACCTAAAGCAATTATCCGGAGTTAAGTCTTTAAGTAAGCCTAAGCCCCGAGCCAATTATAAACTTTCCAATAAACACCCTTATCAAGCCGCACTTCGACTGAGTCAGTGCTCATGCTTTGCCTGGATGTCACAGAAATCAGTTTTTTTCAAAATTCGCTGCTTCTGAGTGCAAATTCGCCGGCCTAAATTTTTTAGCTGGACTTGACTTACTTTTGGGGAGGGGGGCAAGGACTGACAATCTTTGGTTAAAACATGTCAAGGACCATAGAAAACGCCAGGCATCGCCTGGCGTTTTTCTATGGCCTCTAAAAATCCTATCGATGCATTCAATTTTTGTTGTTGACACATTGGGAAAACAAAGAATAACGAATCGTATTAAGCTCACCCCGCGAGTCTTCGTAGGTCATCAACCGTTGATACACCTCGCAAGTACGGGGATCCTGGGACTGACGCACAAATTTTGCAACATCAATCTTCATTCCATACTTGTAGTCCTGAATCTCTGGTATTGGCTTATTATTTTTCGCCGCATAGCTAGCCACGGCGTTCTGATGTTCCTGAATATATTGCAACTGCTTCTTTTCGGAAAACGTAGTAGCTTGTGAAACTATAGGCAAAACAGCTAGGGCTGCCGCAATGATAAGCTTTTTCATAAGGTCCTCTCAATATCAATCTTATTGGGAGTAACCTTATCAACTCACAGGCATCACCGGCATGACGGTAAACTTACAATTTTGAAAGGTGACAACAATATCCAGAATGAAAAGCCCACAACGTTGCTGTGGGCTTCTGTTATGGGCTATCAGCTACCCGCTTCATCACCATCATCATCTTTGCGGTGTGCCCATTGATACAGAGCAGGAAGCACCAACAGAGTAAGCACGGTAGACGAAAGAATCCCGCCAATCACCACTGTCGCCAGTGGCCGCTGAACTTCAGCACCGGTACCTGTTGCGAGAGCCATCGGGATAAATCCGAGGGATGCGACTAGGGCTGTCATCAGAACGGGCCTTAACCGTGTCAACGCGCCTTCATCTACCGCTTGCCGGAGGGTACGTCCTTCCTCCCGCAGCCCGCGGATAAAAGAAATCATAACCAGGCCGTTTAGAACTGCCACACCGGACAGCGCAATGAAGCCAACTCCCGCCGAGATAGACAGCGGGATATCCCGCAACCACAGTGCAACTACACCGCCGGTGAGTGCGAATGGAATTCCGGTGAAGACCAGCATGCCATCCTTCAAGTTGTTGAACATCAGGAACAGCAGTGTCATGACCAGAAGCAATGCGACTGGAACAACGATCTGCAGACGCTTGGCTGCTGATTGCAACTGCTCAAACTGGCCACCCCAGGTAGTCCAGTAGCCTGCTGGGATCTGCACAGTAGCCAGCGACTTAGTCGCTTCTTCAACGAACGAGCCTAGGTCACGGCCTCGAACGTTTGCACTAACTACTACCAGCCGTTTCCCATTTTCGCGGCTGATCTGGTTCGGGCCCAACTGCAAGTCAAGATTAGCGACTTGGGACAGAGGAATGAACCCTATCTGATTAGCATCCTGAGCAACATTAGCAGGCACAGGAATCAGCAAGCTGGACATACCCGCTACGTCAGTGCGCACGGTCTCAGGCAGTCGCACCACCATATCGAACCGACGATCGCCCTCATACAATGTACCTGCCTGGCGGCCACCCACAGCAATAGCAATTGAGTTTTGCACATCCGCGATGTTCAAACCGTAGCGTGCTGCTTTTTCGCGGTCGATGTTGATGGTTAACACAGGAAGGCCGGAAGTCTGCTCAACCTTGACCTCCGATGAGCCCGGTACCGCTTTAAGCGATGCCGCGATTTTGTTGGCGGTGCTGTTGAGCGCGTCCATGTCATCGCCAAAAACTTTCACCGCAACGTCACTACGCACGCCCGAAATCAGCTCGTTGAAACGCAACTGGATCGGCTGGGACAACTCATAGTTGCTTCCCGGGACACCTGCTGCGGCTTTCTGCACCTCAGCGATCAGCTCATCACGAGGCTTATTGGGATTTGGCCACTGATCCTGAGGCTTAAGCATTATGTAGGCGTCAGAGGCGTTAGGCGGCATTGGATCAGATGCGATTTCTGCAGTACCCGAGCGTGCGAACATCCGCTCTACTTCTGGGACCTGCGCTATTACCGCTTTCTCCAGGCGCTGTTGCATCTCGACGGACTGAGTAAGGCTCGTTCCGGGCACTCGCATAGCCTGCATCGCAAAGTCGCCCTCACTAAGGCTGGGAATGAACTCGCTACCCATACGACTTGCAAGTATACCGCTAAGTACGACCAGAGCTACTGCAGCCGAGAACGCAATGTTCCGGTGCCCAAGAACCCATTGCAGTATCGGCTCATAGCGCTGTCGGGCGGTGCGCATTACCACGCCCTCCTCTTCCTTGACCTTGCCAGTGATGAACATGGCGATAGCAGCAGGAACAAAGGTTACGGAAAGAATCATTGCCCCCAGCAGCGCCATTACGACAGTGAATGCCATGGGGTGGAACATTTTTCCTTCGACGCCGGTTAGGGCGAAGATCGGCAGATACACTACCATGATGATCAACTGGCCAAATATCAGTGGCCGGCGAGCTTCACCTGCAGCGGCAAAGACTTCATGGAAGCGTTCTGCTTTGGTGAGTATGCGACCATGCTTGTGTTGCGCATGAGCCAGTCGGCGGATCGCGTTTTCTACTATAACCACGGCACCATCTACAATAATGCCAAAGTCGAGTGCTCCCAAACTCATTAGGTTTGCACTAACCTTGTTGTTGAACATACCTGTGAAGGTAAATAGCATGGACAGCGGGATCACCATTGCGGTGATCAGTGCTGCGCGGATGTTGCCGAGGAACAGGAAGAGAATAGCAATTACCAGAATCGCGCCTTCCACCAAGTTCTTCTTCACCGTCGCAATGGCTTTTTCAACCAAGTTGGTACGGTCATAAACGGTCACAGCAACCACGCCCTTCGGCAGGGTGCGGTTGATGTCGGTCAATTTGGTGGCCACAGCTTGGGACACTGTACGACTATTTTCACCAATCAGCATAAATACGGTACCGAGTACTACTTCGCGACCATTCTCAGTAGCAGCCCCCGTTCGCAGTTCTTTACCGATGCTGACTTCAGCAACGTTGCTGATGCGAATCGGCGTGCCATCTACACTGGTAATTACGATGTTGGCAATATCTTCGATATTGCTTACCTGACCCGGCGCACGAATGAGCAACTGCTCACCATTACGCTCGATGTAACCGGCGCCCACGTTGGCGTTGTTGCTTTCCAATGCAACTACCAGGTCATTAAGTGTCAGCTTGTAGGTAGCCAACCGCTTCGGGTCCGGCGCAATCAGAAACTGCTTGGCGAAGCCACCGATGGTGTTGATCTCGGCAACACCAGGGACGTTGCGCAGCTGCGGCTTGATAATCCAATCCTGGATCACTCGCAGGTCGGTGGGAGTGTAAGGAGTACCATCTTCTTTGAGTGCGCCATCTTCCGCTTCAACGGTCCACAGGAAGATTTCACCAAGCCCGGTGGATACAGGCCCCATGACGGCCTCGACCCCATCTGGCAACTGTTCCTTTGCAACCTGCAAACGCTCGTTAATGAGTTGGCGGGCAAAAAAGATGTCAGTACCGTCTTTGAAGATCACGGTGACCTGTGACAAGCCGGAGCGAGATAGGGATCGGGTTTGCTGAAGGCCCGGAAGACCGGCCATGGCCGTTTCAACTGGAAACGTGATCCGCTGTTCGGTTTCCAACGGCGAGTAACCAGGGGCGCCAGTGTTAATCTGCACCTGGACGTTTGTGATATCAGGCACCGCATCAATGGGCAGTTTTTGGTAGCTGTAGATACCTATACCGGCCATGATTAGAACTGCGATCATTACTACGATGCGCTGCTCAATGGCGAATCTGATGATACGTTCAAACATAAGAAATCATCCTGTAAATTCGCATCAGTGGCCATGCTCGGCAGACGCTTTGCCAAGCTCAGACTTGAGCGTGAAGCTGCCACTGGTTGCCACTTGGGCACCCGATTGGAGGCCTTCGGTTATTTCCACATAGCCACCGGCACGGCGACCTAGAGTTACCCTGCGAGTGTCGAAGCCCTCAGTGGTCCTCACGAAAACTGCAGTTTTTTCCTCGACGGTCTGCACCGCTGACTCTGGAACAGCTACAGCAACTTGATCAGTTTGTGACGTGACTGCGATGCTCACGAACAGCCCCGGTCGCCAGGCCCCATTGGGATTGGTCAGAGTGACACGGACGGGCGCTGCACGATTCTGCTCGCCCAAAAGGCTGCCTACGTAACCCACCTTGCCCTCGACCTCAGCCTTCATGTCAGGAGAAGAAACCTTTACCGAGCGGCCAGTCACGACCTTTCCGAGATCGCCAGGAGGAACCGCGAAAGTTGCCCACACCTGATTAAGATCGGACAGGATGAAAGCATTGGTTGCCTCGCTGACCACCTCACCGACGGTCAGGTGCTTTTCCACTACAACTGCGTCGAAAGGCGCACGCAGTTCATAGCGGTTACCGCCTGCAGAATTGACCGAAGCGCCGATTGCTCCGACCTTTTGCTTAGCGTTGGCCAGTGATATTTCAGCTTCTTGCAAAGCTTGTCGCGCCTGAAGGTAATCTTGCTCGGCGGAGATTTTGTCCTGCCACAACTGCTTCTCGCGGTCAAAAGTCAAGCGTGCCAACTCAACACGTCGCTGTGCAGCTTGTTGCTCACTGCGCATATCCGAGATCTGTTGACTGGCAATCACCGCAAGGACTTGGCCCTTCTTGACCGACTCGCCCAGGTTCGCCTGAACGCTTTCAACAACTCCAGGAACGCGAGGTACCACATGTGCGGTGTGGTCCTCATCAAACCGTATTTCGCCAGGAAAAGTCACAATAGTGCTAATCTCACGGGGAGCAGCTGCTTCCAGAACGACGCCCGCAGCCTCAATCTGCTCGGCGCTAAGCGTCATCTTGCCCTCTTCCTCATTGGCATTTTCGCTGTGGCCTTCCTCACCGTGACCTTCATCCCCCCCGTCTTTAGCAGGTGCTACAGCAGTTCTCTCATGGCCATCTTCAGTGCCATGTTCGGCCTTACTGACTGGAGGCTGCTCGGAACTGGAGTTCCAGGCGAAACTGCCAAATCCGAGGACTGCCACAGCGATTACCGCGAGCGCGATCTTGCGTTTGTTATCCATTGCTACTCCTGCTGATCTTAGGTACCGGCTTATTCAAAGACGCATACAAGGAAAATGCCTGGCCTGTTCAGCGCGTATTGGCAGTCAAGCCGACGTCGCCATACACCCTTTCCACTTGAGCACGCGCATTGGTCGCAGCCGCCAAAGAGTCGAGGTACTGGCCACGAGCAACTATCAAGGTGCGCTGAGCATCCAGCACTTCGATGAAACCGAATTTGCCCATCTCAAATCCACGAGTTGCGGTATCCACGGCCTGTTGAGCTGAAGGCAGGATCGTCTTGTCATAGGACTCGACCTCCTGCATGGCGGTAGCCCACTGATTCACTGCGGTTTGAGTTTCGGAACGTAGCCTGAGCTCAACAGCGTTTCGCTGGTCTCGGGCCTGATCTGCGCGGCGAGAAGCGGAAAGAATGTTGCCCTGATTGCGATCAAACAGCGGTAAAGGCATCGACAGCCCCACGACATTGACCCTCTCGCGAATAGAGCGGTCGTATTGGCTACCAACACTCACGGTGAGATTCGGGATGCGCTGCGCCTTTTCCGCGCCTAGTGAGGCATCGCTCTTATCTATTTGAGCAAGCGCTTGACGCATATCTGCGGTTTGATCGAGCTTCGCCAGTAATTCTGTAGCTTGCGGCGGCTTGCCGGGAGATAGGTCTGGCGAGTCAAGACGATCAAATGCAGTGACCGAACTGCCTATTAACTGGGCCAATTGCTGGTAAGCCGTTGACTTCAAGGTTTCAGCGCGCCTTACCTGTAACTTGGCTTCAGCCAGTTGCACCTGAGCGCGCGTGGCTTCCACCGGCGAGGACTTACCGGCACGCACCCGTCCATCGACGATGCGCAGACCGCGTTCGGTGAGCTCCAATGATTGTTTTGCCAGATTCAAGCCGGTCTGAGCTCTCAAAGCAGCGTAGTAAGATTGAACAACATCTGCACGAAGGCTATTGACTCGACGGTCCAGCTCTAACTGCGCGACGCTTTGACCGTAGGTTGCAACCTCGACACGAGCACGTCGCTTGCCACCCAACTCTAACGGCTGACTAAGCGCGACAGTCGTCGTGCTGGTATTACGACGGGTGTCTTCTACTTGATAAGAAATTTCAGGATTGGGGATGAGTCCAGCCTGCTTGCGCACTCCTTCAGAGATTCCGATCTCTTGACGTGCTGCTGCAAGATCGGGGTTAGCGTCTATTGCCGTCGAAAGCGCTTCAGCCAGACTGAGACTCTGGGCAAATGCGGCAGGCACCCACAATCCAGACAAGACCATACAGAACACAAAGACTTTCAAAGGAAAGATGGGGGTTTTAGATAAAGCAATGTGATTATACCAGGGCACTTTGATAGTCCTCATGCACAAACTTTGATAAAGCTTGGCGAGAACGCCTAAACAGCTGCCAAGCTCCTCTGGATCAGGTGATGGCACTCTAATCAGCGATCACTATCAGAGGGGTGGCTATAAAATTACAATTTCGTTAGAAACCCTGGGGGGATAGTCGAAATAGAAAGCTTTCAGGCGAAACGCAGGGATTTAGTGAAAAAGATTCTGGAAGCCCTGCAACGGTGGAAATACCTGATAACAGAATTGTAATCACCCCGTCACCGACTCGTTATCTTTGATCTGCAAATATGACCCAGGCGCTATTCTAAGTGCTCCACCGGGCCAAAACAACAGACTATACCCGCGTAGGTAAATCATAATAAAAACTGCCGTAATCAAAGGAGCATCGCATGAGACACAAAGTAACTTTGTATTTGGCTGCGGTTTCAGCTTTTTCTGGAAGCTATGCCCTCACGGCACAAGCGGAAGGTAAACCAGAAGGTTTTATTGAAGGTAGCAGCCTTACTGTTCTAAACCGCAACTTCTATTTCAATCGTGATAATCGTGATGCATCTGCGCCGACTTTCAACAGCGGCAAAGGCAATACCAACGGTTATTCCGAAGCTTGGGCACATGCGATAATCACTAAATTCAACTCTGGTTTTACGCAGGGCACTGTGGGCTTTGGTATAGATGCGTTTGCAATGATTGGCATCAAGCTTGATACTGGTGGCGGGCGCAACGGTGGCCGTAGCAGCTTTGACGTGCTGCCTGTTAACGGTGACGGCGAAGCACGTGATGAATACACTAAGGTGGGTGGAGCAGCGAAGTTTCGGCTGTTTGATACTGTCGTAAAGGTTGGAGATGTTTTCCCCGCAACACCCGTCGTGGCATCGGGAGATTCTCGCTTACTCCCTGAAAGTTTCCGCGGCGTGACGGTCGAAAATAGTAGCATTCAAGGCCTAACCTTGCAGGGTGGTCGACTGCATGCGATGAGCCAGCCTGGTTCCAGCAACTTGAACGATAACTTTGCCACATTTTATGCCGGCCCGGTCAACTCGCCTTGGATTGGGTACGGCGGCGGTGATTACCAAGTCAACGACAACATCACGGTGAGCCTTTACGCCAGCCAATTGAAGGATGTTTGGAATCAATACTATGCCGGTAGCAGCCTCACTTACCCACTCAGCGATGATTTGACGCTTATCGGCGGATTCAACTACTACAAAGCTGTAGATGAAGGCAAGAAGCGCCTGGGCGAATTCGACAACAATATATGGAGCGCCAAGCTCGGCGTCCGGTACGGTGCGCATACTCTTGCACTGTCTCATCAGCGAAACAATGGCGATGACGACTTCGACTACCTTCGTCAATCAGACTCAATCTTCGTTGACAACTCAATACAGTACAGCGACTTCAACTCACCGAAGGAACGCTCTTGGATGCTGCGCTACGACTTGAACATGACCAGCTACGGTATTCCGGGGCTATCGTTCATGACTCGTTATGCCAGAGGTTCTGGTGCAGACTATTCGAACGCCAATCAATTCTATATGCGCACTGATGGTAACGGCGATCCGCTCACGAATCAAAAACGTTGGGAGCGTGATATTGAAGTCAAATACGTCGTACAAACAGGTGCGGCGAAAGATCTTTCCTTGCGATTACGTCAAGCAAATACTCGTGCCACTGCATTCGAATCGGACTTGGATGAAGTACGCCTGATCGTTGAATATCCACTTTCGATACTGTGAGCCCTAAACAAGATCGATTTATTCATGTGACTCGCCTAAAACAAAAATAGCGAGCTTAAAGAATTCACCTTGAGTTGCTTAAATGCTCCTTTGGTAAAAGGTGAATATTTTGCGCCCCCCTGGGGCGCTTTTTTTTACCTAAAATTCGAGTAAATCTTCGAGTACGCGCACCGCGTCCCGATGGAGTTCATGACTGCACCAGTGACCGCCTTCTTCAGCATGAGAAAAATCGCCCTCATCTGCACGGAATAAAATGGCCATAATAAAAAAAACAACCCAACATTTCATAAGGTCAATTCAGCAGTAGAGAAATAACCCGCAACTGGTTGGTCCGAGCCACGATATAATATATCGCGATGTTATCAAGTGTATTGCTCACTGATTACAAGTACGTTATTTAGCCCCCACCCAAGTGGTTTTGAATTATCATTCCTGCCAATGATGACAGCGCATTCGCGTAGTTAAAACAGCTCAGTCATATCGAGACAAAATCCAATGCGAATTCTGGTAATTGAGGACGAAGTAAAAACTGCCGAATATGTGCGCCAAGGCCTTACGGAGAGCGGTTATATCGTGGATTGCGTACATACCGGATACGACGGGCTTTTTCTGGCCAAACAACATATGTACGAGTTAATCATCCTAGATATCAACCTGCCGGAGATGGATGGGTGGCAGGTACTTGAATTGTTGCGAAGAAACAATTGTCTTTGTAGAATTATGATGCTTACTGCTCGAAGTCGCTTGGTTGATAAAATCAGAGGACTAGAGAATGGTGCAGATGATTACCTAATTAAGCCTTTTGAATTCCCGGAACTGCTTGCTCGAGTTCGCGCACTGATGCGCAGGTCTGATAATCCAGCATCTGTTGAGATCATTCGCGTAGCCGATCTGGAGCTGGATCAAAGCCGTCATAGGGCGTTTAGAGACGGTCAGCGTATCGACTTAACAACGAAGGAATTCGCACTTCTGCACTATTTAATGAGAAATACGGGAATTGTCCTGAGTCGTACACAGATCATATCTCAGGTATGGGACATGAATTTCGACTGCGATACAAATGTTGTAGAAGTTTCAATTAGAAGATTAAGAGCCAAGATGGATGATCCTTTTGAAAACAAACTGATACATACACTCAGAGGCGTAGGATATGTTCTAGAAAAACGCTAGCGTGCTGTTCTTGAAGCAATCACATACGCTCCTGTGATTTCGCCGACTCACGGGCACTTCAGGTTTCATCCAAGTTTGTCTTTCACTTGGCGCTTCTGGCCTACCGCGTCGGATATACATTTCGGCGCGCAAAAAACTTGCTAATCGAAGCTTTCAACTCGCCTACCGGTCCAAAACCGTGGTGCGAAAAAACACCATACCCCCCCGAAACAGCGCTCGATAATGCTTATCCACAAGCTGGATTTCAGTGTCCAATGTATGTGGAAGCGTTCAGACCCGCTTTCACTTTAGGTATTTGTGAGTAACGTAGTTGCCGATGATAAAGTGTAGTTCAAGGAACGTGGATTTTTATCAGTTGATACTCTCATAATCTGGTGAGACGAACTACGTGACGGTGCCACGGCGCACATATCCATGTAGTTGCGTGTGGATATGATAAATCTACCGGGGCATGAAGCCTAAGCATGCCATGGAGTGGACAATACGGTCGTGACTTAAAGGTCGCATACTCTATGATCTCTGAAGGCGAGCAAGTGAATCACTCCGGCTCTCTAGATACCTTGCAAGCTCATTGCATAACGCTTTTAAACTCTACAGTGAAAGCTACATATTGAAACGATTACGGCGTTTTGCGTTGATGGTTGACGATATTCGACACCTCCCCTTGCCGTCGGGTTAAGCCGTCACACTTGCTCAATCGTCAGAACTTTTGCATTAGCTTGAGTATCGCCATAAGCGTCCGGGCATCACGCCTTGCGTGATTAAAAAGATTGCGGCAGCAACTGATCGATTTCACTCGCCCGCTGCGTCGGCAGCCGCGTGAGAGCATCCTTCAGATATGCATACGGATCATGACCATTCAGGCGCGCAGACTGGATCAGACTCATGATCGCTGCCGCACGTTTTCCGCTGCGTAAGGCCCCTGCAAAGAGCCAGTTCTTGCGCCCAAGGCCCTATGATCGGATCTGGTTCTCTGCCCAGTTATTGTCTATGGGTACAGCCCCGTCATCGAGGTAGCGCGACAGCGCTGCCCAGCGTTCGAGACTGTAATCGAGTGCTCTGCTGATGGCTGAGACTTCAGGCACGAGGTCACGCTAGGCAATCAACCTGGCGTGCAGCATATTCATCACCCGTACAGCTTTTTCTTGCCGTATTCGGAGTCGTAAATCCGGCCCCAGATCGCGACTTCGCTTTCAATTTCGTACAACAACTGGATATAACGCAGAGCTTGCTCCGCAAGCGTGCTTTTATTCTTAGCGTGCAGCTCAAAGAAATTACGTTGCGCATGAGCCATTCACCCGATCTCGGTCACGTCTAGTTCGAAGCTGGCTTTGTAACCGACACAATCATCGCAGACCAGCTTGTCCTTCCAGTCATTCAGGAAGTTGCGAGCGTGTTCTCCGGCGCGGCTAGGGCTGAAGTCGTGAACCACCGCTGCCGCGTCCGAGAACTGGCTGGTGGCATAGGACCAAATATAAGAACTGTGGGTTTTCTTAGTTCCCGGCATGAGCATTTGCACAGGTGTCTCATCGGCTTGAATAATCTGCTGCCCGAGAACCACGTCGCGCAGCGCATCAACCAGCGGCTGGAACTGAACCCCAGTCACGGCCATCTGGCCACCGTCGGTGAGGCTATGCACGCTAACTCCTCCTCTCTTTCTCTTCGTTAAGTAGCATCAGCCATGAATTCATTCAAAAAGACCGTTCAAGTCATTGCACTCGTTGCAACGCTAAATGCAGCCTCATTGTTACAGGCAGCGTAATCAATTGCCGTCTACAAAGCCCCTAACTGTGGCTGCTGGACCAGGTGGATCGCTTATCTGAAGGAGTGGTCGACTATATGGAAAACAACATTAGCGATATGAACGAGAAGCTCGGCGTACCCGTAAATCTGGCGTCGTGCCACACGGGAGTTGTAAGTGGGAAATTCGTCGAAGGCCATGTTCCGGTCACACAAATTGCTGAACTAAGTCGACGAGCCAATCTGGACGGAATAGCTGCCTTCGGTATGCCCGTGGGATCGCTCGGAATGGAGTCAGGTGACCGACGCAGCGCCTACCCGGTAATTGGGATGAGCAAGTCAAGGGGAGAGACGGTTTTACAGGATTTTCCGGCCCGCTAGTGGCTGAGGAACCGCTCTACTAAACTGGTTGAATACCGGATACCGGGTTTCGAAAAAGCTACAGCCGGCTGATCAAATCTTCCGGCTGGAGTCTGATTAGCGGATCGCTGTATCCAAGCAAATATTAGTCGAAAATTTCCCGTAAAAACGATTTCTTATGATAAACCTGCTCTTCCTGATGCCTCGACTGATTCTGATGGCCGTTCTGATATCCGTCCCGCCAACCACCACCGTGACCAGGCTGCGGCGCGGAGTGGCCGTGCTTAGTGCCGCGTTTGTTGTCATGGTGGCCAGAAGACGGCTGGGCATACACAGGTTCAGACGGAGGTGTACCTTGCAGCGACTGAGATACGCTCTGTGGAAGAAAACGAGCTTCTTGTTCTTCCTGCTGGCTACGCTCGATGATCTTGTCGAGTTCTCCCCGGTCAAGCCAAACACCTCGACATTGCGGGCAATAGTCGATTTCAACGTTTTGACGTTCCGACATTACCAACAGTACTTCTTTGCAAACTGGGCAGTGCATGGTTCTCTCCTCCAGCGAATGAGCTATATAAAACGCAGCAGCCATTTCACCGACGCAGCAGCCGCAAGCCATTGAATACGACGAGCAAGCTCGCCCCCATGTCGGCGAAAACGGCCATCCACAATGTCGCGAAACCAGAGAGAGCCAACGCCAAGAAGACAACTTTTATGCCCAGAGCCAAAATGATGTTTTGCTTTAGAACCGAGGCGGATCGGCGACTCAGGCTGATAAAGTACGCGATTTTTCGAGGGTCGTCGTCCATGATCGCAACGTCAGCTGTTTCGAGAGCTGTCGCTGTCCCTGCGGCTCCCATTGCGAAACCTATATCGGATTGCGCTAAGGCGGGGGCGTCATTAACGCCGTCACCAACCATCCCAACGGCGCCATATCTGCGTTTGAGTTCAGCGACTGCAGTCTGCTTGTCCTCTGGCATCAGATTTCCACGGGCATCCTCGATGCCCAATTGCTCAGCGATCGACCTCGCCGTCGCAGGATTATCCCCAGTCAGCATTACTGGAACCACGTTCAAAGCCTTCAAAGCAGCCACAGCTTCAACACTCTCCGGTCGGACTGTGTCTGCGACCGCGAATATCGCGGCGGGGCCGCTATTGCCGCATAGCACGATCACCGTTTTGCCAGTTTCCTCAAGCCGTGAAAGTCTGGCCTCCAGCTCCGAAGAACACACGCCCAACTCCTCAACCAAACGATGGTTGCCTAGATGCCAAAGATGACCGTCGATCGTGCCTTTCACGCCTCGGCCATTTAGCACACTGAAGTCACTGACAGGCAGAGCCACAGCGCCAGGCTGCTGCGATTTCCACCCATTGACCAATGCTTTCGCTACTGGGTGGGTACTTTGCTCATCAAGACTCGCAGCAATCAAAGTTGCCTTCTCGATAGACAAGTCACTGAATATATCTGAGTCAGTCAGAACTGGCTTGCCCTGAGTCAACGTGCCTGTTTTATCCAGAGCAACCACCTTCAGCAGGCGCCCGCTTTCCAGGTAGGCACCACCCTTGATCAAGATTCCATGCCGTGCGGCTGCGGCAAGACCACTCACAACAGTGACAGGCGTTGAGACGACCAAGGCACAAGGACACGCGATGACCAACAACACCAGGGCCTCATACAACCATTCACCCCACGTACCACCAAGCAGCACTGGGCCTAAAACGGCAACAAGAAATGCCACCGCCACTACGGCTGGGGTGTAATACCGTGCGAACTGGTCAACGAACCTCTGCGTCGGCGCCCGCTGAGACTGCGCATCCTGAATCGCGGCAGCAATACGAGCGAGCGTACTTTCGCCAGCGACTGCCGTGACAGTCGCCTCCACGACGCCGTCTGTCACGATACTGCCAGCATATAGCGGATCCCCCTCTGCCTTATCTACTGGCAAGCTTTCACCAGTGATAGGGGCTTGGTCGAGAGCAGCACGACCAGATTCCACCCTCGCATCCAGCGGTACCCGCGACCCTGTGCGAACACGAATACGGCTGCCGAGAACGACATTCTCAACCGGGTGTTCTTTCCAGCCAGCTTCGGTCATGACTTCCGCAGTCTCAGGAGCTAATGCAGTCAGCGATTTAATCGCGTTACGCGCTCGCTCAAGTGAGAGTGCTTCGATGGCTTCGGCAATAGCGAAAAGGAAAACCACCATCGCGGCTTCCGGCCACTTGCCAATCACCATGGCACCCAAGACAGCCAAAGACATCAAGAAGTAGATGTTCAATGTGAAGTTCTTTACAGCGATCCACCCCTTCTTCAGAGTTGGTAGACCAGCAGTAAGAATGGACAGCGCAGCCAAGGACATTACAGGCAAAGAACCCTCCTGTCCGGTCGTCCAAGCGATCACTTCAGCGGCGATGGCAGCTAGACCGCTGACCGCCAGCAGCCCTTTCAAGCGCGTCGTCAGAGCAGGTGAAATGGCATTCGGGGTTGCGCCGGCCTCGATGAGATTGGGCCCCATATCCAGCGCGGTCAAAGCGATGACTATCGCCTTCGGATCATCCAAGCGATGATGCACTGTCAGCTCACGATCCAACAGATTGAAATCAAGTCGTGCGATGCCAGGCATCGGCTCTAAGCGATTACGAATTAGCCGCTCTTCGGTAGGGCAATCCATCTTATCAATGCGATACCGAACCAGGGTCGTGCCTTCTGGCTCAGCCATGGCCGAATGTGAAGTCACCGCCCCTGCGGAATCCACTTTGCTCAAACAGCAATGGTCGGCATCGGAATGGGCTTGAGCTGAAGTGCCATGATCGTGTGCGCTATGGTCTTGATTATGGTCGGTGGACTTGGCTCCACAAGGCTGAGAATCCTTCGAACCGCACGCATGCGATCCCGTTCTGCCCAAGCTCTCGGCGTGATCAGGCCCATGCTCAACATGATGTGCACGAGAATGAACCTGTTTGGCGAAGGTCTCGCGGGGGTCAGCAGAACAGCAATCGTCCGACTTCGGCACGAGGTGCAATTTGGCTTTCGACGGGTTTTCCTGGCTCATGACGCATCTACCAATAAGGATATGGCGTCATTGAACAGCCTGTAGTAGCTACAGTGTCAAGCAATGAGTTTGAAATTTCGACTGGGCCGAGGGCGCCGCTCGAGTCTACGTCCCTCAGTGCGAGCGCCTGATAGCTGCATGCTGCGATGCATCAGCCAGGTTGGTCAGCACCTCAAATGCCCACTCAGCTTTCACCCTGGGAGTCATGCATATCGAGCAAGTCGTCAATCGCGTTGTGAAGCCTACGAGTAAACGTTTGGAGAAATCCGCCATGATGGTTTTCGACGCCATTGGCATGTGTCGGCTGTAGACCTCTCTAAGCGCTCATTACCATCGGTAGCCGACAGGGTTAAGGGTAGAAATATCCAGAAAGCTCCTCGACACAGTCGCACCAGCATGTCCTCCTCAACAACCCTACTACAAGCTTTTCGGCATTAATTAGGAGATGCCCACTGGAAATCCGGTGACACCTGCTAACCGAGAATAAAACCCCGCCATGTCTGGCGGGGTCTCATCAATCACCCTTCTTGTGCTTATGCACGTCCAGGTCGGGATGCTTAGGCTTGTTCTCGGGGGTTACACGGCGACGCTGGTCTGTCTTGCCGGTTGATTCGGCAATTGGCTTGGGCCCAGGTTTGATGGCCATAGAACTTGCTCCTTCAGTTGATAGGTATATGCCCTGGCAAACGTCTGCCGTGTAAGCGTTCGCTCAGTACGGTCACGAGATTGAGGGCCCCAAACACTATAGCTTGATATTTTTATGCCAGCAGTGGCGCACCACTTTAGTAAGCGTCTGCCGAACACATCTTGCACCAGCCCGTTTGGTGTAGACGGACGCTCGAAAGACCCTGTCGAGACTATCGCGCTATTCGGTTTCAATGGCAGCTTGCTCCCCTATGCTCTTGACTCGTCTAGGAGCAGCAACCAGAGCGAGCCCCAGCAGCGGGTTCGAACAGTGACTCAATAATCGTACAGTCTGGAGTGTTCGAGCCTAGGCATCTTGACTCACACGTGCCTGCCATTGAGAGCAGCTCTATCCGGATCTGCAGGAGCTTAGCTACCTTAGATTCCACTTCTGCCAAGTGCTTCTTGACCACCGACAACGCATCAGCACACGGACGATCAGCATCTGCCGCGAGCGCAATGAGTTCGCGGATATCGTCGAGTGGAAAGCCCAGTTCACGATTCTGCCTGATGAAGATGAGTCGTGACCGATGCTTTTCGGTATAGATTCGATGCCGCCCTGTCGACCGTAGGGCCGGAGGGAGAAGGCCTATTTTCTCGTAGTAGCGAATCGTTTCAATGTGGCAACCCGTTGATTTCGACAGCGCTCCGATTCCTGACATCCAAACTCCCCAAGCATTTTCTTGAACCTGTAGTAGCTACAGATATTAACCTGCTCAATCGAAAAATGATTTCACGCGTTTTAAGGGCATTCCGTGGACAGAGAACAGCTAGAGAAGAACCAGATTCCCGTTTACTTCGTCGCGGTCATTGTCGCGGCTATCGGGGGCCTGCTCGCACCTGATGCCTCTCAAGCGTTAGGTGCGTTGGTGACACCAGCCATCGCTGTGCTGATGTACGCCATGTTTCTGCAGATCCCATTCTTGGATCTTCGCAAAGGGCTTGCAAACAAGCGTTTCATGACCGCGCTGCTGACCGCCAATTTCGTCGCCATCCCCCTGTTGGTTTGGGCGTTGACGATGGGCCTAGCCGACCACCCGGCGATTTTGGTGGGCGCACTATTGGTCTTGCTGACGCCTTGTATCGATTATGTTGTTGTGTTTACCCATATCGGTAAGGGCGACTCCAAACTGACTCTGGCGGCAACACCATTACTACTCGTGCTTCAGCTTGTGCTACTACCCCTCTATCTAGCCTTCATGGTGAGTGATGACTCGGCGGTGGTTATATCGGTCGGCCCATTTGTTGAGGCCTTCGTAGTGCTGATCGCTTTACCCTTGGTCTTGGCAGTAGCAACAGCTGCCGGGGCAAAGGGGTCACGCATCGTTGAGGGCTGGAACAATGTATGGGCTTGGATGCCTGTGCCAGCTATGGCGGCTGTATTGGTCGTAGTGATCGGCTCTCAGATTTCAACGGTGGTCAGAGACATGGACAAGCTGCTGCCTGTTATTCCCGT
Source organism: Pseudomonas sp. AM4(2022) (assembly GCF_036346515.1). Classification (NCBI taxonomy): domain Bacteria; kingdom Pseudomonadati; phylum Pseudomonadota; class Gammaproteobacteria; order Pseudomonadales; family Pseudomonadaceae; genus Pseudomonas; species Pseudomonas sp. AM4(2022). The sequence goes on along the minus strand of NZ_JAOTNW010000017.1, from coordinate 68,640 downwards.
CTACATTGGTTTCATGCTCTTGGCACCCGTGGTGGGTGCGCTGGTGGCTCGGGCGTTTAAGTTACCGGCTAGCACGGCAAGATCTGTCGCTTTCAGCAGTTCGACACGAAACTCATTGGTAGTTCTACCATTGGCATTGGCCTTGCCCGAGGAAATCAGAGGGCTCGCTGCGGCAGCAGTGATTACTCAAACGCTGATTGAGTTGGTCAGCGAACTAATTTACATCCGAGCAATTCCTGCTTTGGTGTGGCGCAAAATGTAGATGCCAGGGAAGACATAAGCACAAAACACCCTGCGCGATTAAACAGGTGCCCACCTGTGCGGCAGCAGCTTGTTAATCTCACTCGCGCGCCGCGTCGGCAGGCGCGTGAGAACATCCTTTAGATAGGCGTACGGATCATGGCCATTCAGCCGCGCTGACTGGATCAAGCTCATGATCGCCGCAGCCCGTTTTCCGCTGCGTAGCGACCCGGCGAAGAGCCAGTTCTTGCGCCCAAGAGCCCATGGCCGGATCTGGTTGTCGGGTAGTCAGACGCGGTTGCCCGCGTCCAACCCCCTAAGAACCGTGCATGCGAGTTTCCCAGCACACGGCTCAAGCCTCTGCTAAGGCGCCATTGGGCACCCGGTTATACATCGTCGACATTGGCAAATTGCACATCTCGTGGGCAACGCAGGTGGTAAATCTCAAGATTAGCCGCAGCGTCCGTCCCGCCATGACCTAGCTTCACAATATGGCGACTGTGCCACGGTGTGTCTTTGGTCACCGGCTTGAAGCAGGCGCAGCACCTGCCGCCCTGTTGCACCCATACCCGATACAGCTTGGCTCGACCTTTAACGGAAGTGAGCATCTTCTTGCCCCAGCGGGACTCGAAGTACTCATCCCATGCAGGGTCGTGAGGGTTGGCAGCAGCCTTAATCTTGATATGTCGCACAATCGGTGTGTCTGAGGCGTCTACTAGCGTGTACTGACGCTTCCGACCATCGGCGGATTTTTCAGTACACGAGAACACCCAACGGCGCGCCCCTTGTACTTTGAAATACCGATCCTTCACCCATCGGCGTGTCTTGCGAGGGTGGCGACGTACCGCCCATCGCCAGAGCATTTCCCACACTGCGCTGTCCACCTGGTTGAAGACCTTCTTGGCGACGACATGACTGTGATAGTTCGCCCAGCCCCGTAGAACCGGGTTGAGCAAACCTATCAAGTTAGCCTGTCGTATCGTTTTGTTGGTCTTGATCAACTCTCGCAGCTTGGCAAGTAGAGCCCCGATGTTCGCCTTGGACGGCTTGATCAGGAGCTTGCCGTTGTACTTGCGCAGGTTCCATCCGAGGAAGTCGAACCCGTCCCCTATGTGCGTTATCTTGGTTTTTTCCGGAGAGAGGACAAGTCCACGCTCTGCCAGAAATTCAACCACGGCGGGCCTGACTTCATTCTCCAGCCATTCTTTCGAACAACCAGTGATGATGAAATCATCTGCATAACGCACCACGCGCATTTTTCGGGCTGTCCACTTCGCGTTGGGAAATCTCTTCGCCAGCATCGCTTCCAACCCATCCAGCGTCATGTTCGCCAACCCCGGGGATATGATGCCTCCCTGCGGGGTTCCGGCGTGGCTGGGGAATAGCTGCTTTTGGTAGACATAACCAGCCCGGAGCCATTTCTGCAAAATCGCCTTGTCCATGGGAATGTTGGCGATCAACCAGTCATGGCTGATATTGTCGAAACAGCCTTGAATGTCGCCCTCTAACACCCATTCCGCGTTTGCTTTTCGTGACAGCACACCAAAGCACTGTGCGACGGCATCCGCAGTTGAGCGTTCCGGCCTGAACCCATAAGAGTTCGGGTCGCCGGTAGTTTCCGCTATCGGTTCCAGAGCCAGCAGATGAAGCGCCTGCATGGCCCGGCATTTCATCGCGGGAATTCCAAGAGGTCTCGTTTTGCCGTTTTTCTTCGGAATAAGCACTCTCCGAAGCGGGAGCGGCGAGTAACCTCGCCGCGTCAACGACTCTATCGCGCCGAGCTTGGCCCTAGGCGTATTCCAAGTAACCTTGTCCACGCCGGGGGTATTTTTGCCTTTGTTTTCAGACACCCGTTTCACAGCAAATGCCTTGCCACTGAACGAGTGAGTCAGCAGCCATTGCAGGGCTTTCACCTTGTTATGTCTGCCATCTTGTACAGCCTTCACAATACGCGCTTGCAGCCCTCTGACACGACGTTGTACGGCGATCCAATCGATGCTGTCCCACGACGTGCCGGAAGGTGCACACGCCAATGCTGCTGCGTTCATTTGCTCTCCTTCCGTTGAAAGGGTTCTACCTACTCTCGTGTGAAGAGAGACCATGAGGACGTCTGCCCGCTTTCGCGTGAAGTGATGTTTCAACCTCTATCCAACCCATTACAGGACGGCGTTCGCTTTTTCCTCGTTCCTTCGCCCGCACCGCCATGGGCAATTTTTACAAACGGCTTTCCCTGACGGGAGCGATACGGGATTTCCACGTTCCGCTTACTGAAGTGCGTCGGGTTAGGTGCCTGCTATCGACCGGGAGGCATGTGGGTCACGAATGCGTAGTAGAAAGACGCAGTTCCCACCTCCATTACCATTTTGGTTCGAGCGTGTAAGCCATTTCCGCTCGCTTAATTTAACGATCGTTGCGCAGATTCACGTGTGTTCACCATACCAACTATCTAGCACTTGTCCGGCCATGGCTGCCAGAAGGGTACGCCTCTCACGATTGGTACCCCGCACCTTGCGGCGCCTCGTAACATTGTCGAAGGCGCTCTTGATTCAGCCTTCTAGATTCACCCGGTGACACGGGTGGTTCCCACCAAGGGGGAACAACTTCATTAAGCGACTTCGTGTCGCACCTCCGCCCAATTATTATCAATGGGAACCGCCCCGTCATCGAGGTAGCGCGACAGCGCTGCCCAGCGTTTAAGGCTGTAATCGAGCGCTCTGCTGATGGCCGAACCTTCGGGCACAAGATCACGCTGCGCGTTCATCCAGGCATGCAGCCTATCCTTCACCGGTACGGCTTTTTCTTGCCGTATTCGGCGCCGTAAATCCGGCTCCAGGTCTCTGACTTCTCTTTCGATTTCGTACAACAACTGGATATAGCGCAGGGCTTGCTCGGCGAGCGTGCTTTTATTCGTAGCGTGCAGTTCAAAGAACTTGCGCCGTGCATGGGCCATGCAGCCGATCTCGGTCACGCCGAGTTCAAAGCTGGCCTTGTAGCCGCCAAAATCGTCGCAGACCAACTTGCCATTCCAGTCCTGAAGGAAGTCGCGAGCATGCTCTCCGGCGCGACTGGGGCTGAAGTCATAAACCACCGCTGCCACATCCGAGAACTGGCTGGTAGCGTAGGACCACACATAGGAGCGGTGGGTTTTCTTTGTTCCCGGCATGAGCATCTGCACCGGTGTTTCATCTGCGTGGATGATTTGTTGCCCAAGCACTACTTCGCGCAGCGCATCGACCAGCGGCTGCAACTGAACTCCGGTCACGCCAACCCATTGAGCCAAGGTTGAACGTGGAATCGCCAAGCCCGCTCGACCTAAGATCGATTCCTGACGGTAAAGCGGCAGATGGTCAGCAAACTTGGCGATCATGACGTGTGCGAGCAGGCCCGAAGTCGGGATGCCCTTATCAATGACCTGCGGCGGAACCGGTGCCTGGATCAGCGTTTCGCAGTTATCGCAGACCCACTTGCCACGGACATGGCGTTCGACGGTGAACACGCCGGGCGTGTAGTCCAGCTTCTCGCTAACGTCCTCACCGATGCGCTTCAGGGCGCAGCCGCATGGGCGGTGAGTGTTGTCCGGTTCGTGATGGATCAACGTTCGCGGAAATTCTGCCGGCAATGCCGTGCGCTTGGGCCTTAGCTTTTCCTCGGTCGCCTCTGGTGCTATTTGCAACGCCTGAAGCTCGGCCTCAATCGCCGCGATATCAGTATCGATCAGGTCATCTAGCAGGCTGGCCTGTTCAGGATTCATCTGCTCGCTGCGCTTGGCAAACTTCAAACGCTTGAGCTGGGCGATCTCGTGGGTCTGTTTCTCAATGACTGTTTGATCACGGTTGATTTTCTTGCCCATAGTGTCGACTTGCGAGAGCAACTGCGCTGCGAGGACGCGCAGTTGATTGGGAGACAGTTGGTCGAGATTGGGCGAAGAAGTCATACGCCGGACTTTGCCAGAGCGGGCGTTTCGCGACGATAGACCGATAGGCTAATGGCTGCCGTTAAAGCAGTGTGATCGAGCCTCCAGAACCTGCGCGTTGCCATGGCAGCCCCAGCAACAACGTTTGAAGTTGCTCGGCATCCAGTTCCATCTCAGGACCATGGCGGATGCCAGGCCAGTGGAACTTGCCTTGGTTTAACCGGCGCGCCGCCAGCCATATTCCGAAGCCGTCATGCACCAGCACTTTCATGCGATTGGCGCGGCGGTTGGCGAACAGATAAGCGCAGTGCGGCTGCGCCGCACCGAACACCGCGATCACCTTGGCTAGCGCCGTTTCGGTGCCTGCGCGCATGGCCATCGGTTCGGTGGCGAGCCAGATGGAGTCGATGTGAATCATCGCAGAATATCTCGAAGAAAAGTCGCGCAGGCGGCAGCACTTTCAGTGGGCCAGTCCACTTTGATGATGGCGCGCGGGTGCTGTATTTCAACGCAGATATTCGATGATGCTGGATGGGAGTTCGCCCCCGCCAGCGGCATGGCTAACGGAATAAATGCAGGTGGGTGTGCCGGAATTTTCTGCGTTTGCAGCCGAATCCATTTGTGGACGAGGTTTGCGTTGAGGCTATGGCCGAGCGCGACGCTGGCAATCGAAGCGCCTGGTTGGGCGCACTCTTGAATGATCTGGGCTTTGAAGGATTTGGAATAGGAACGGCGTGTTGGCTGCATGAAATACCCGCTTGAAAGGCTAGAATTGGTGTCCACTTAATTTAAATGCACACCATGTCTTCGCTTTGCAGAGCTGGGTAGATGACCTGGCCGGACGGTTACCCACTTTATTCTGACTCCGCAGATCATTATCACGGGTTTTTAAGACTTTACTCCGCGCAGTGGGGCTACGGTATATGGCTTTACCCAACACCTTGCAACAGGCATTTCGACGGTGATGGCGGATTGGGCAAAAGCAGCCAGTGAGGGTGTTTTTTTGGCTATGCCGGCAGCTCTCAGATTACTTGCCTGCAGTTGATGGCCAAGAAAATCGCCGTGATTCAAAGCACGTCGGGAGATGTGCCAGATTCTGGTCTCGACTCGCTGAACCAAGATGGTGATTCAGTTGAAATGACACTTGCAAGGCAGCTCATTGCTTCATAGTTTGACGGCCACCTTCGGGTGGCCATTTTTTTATAACGATCCCAATTTACCAGCGGCCAACTCGACACTTCAAAAACCATGCGTCCTGGAAAACCTATTTCCTGATGCACCTAAGAGACTGGTTTGAGAGGGTGTATTCGCTTTTGCGCGAGGACGCCCATGAACCTACCACGCCCTACTCGAACCACAGCGATACTCAGTCTGTGCCTTGCATTATTGGCAGGCATTCTGTGTTATGAGCATCATCAACTCTCCCAACTCCGCACCAGCTTGGCTGCGACTGCAGACAAAGAGTCGCTCGATGCGTTGTTGACGCGGCTTGGCAAAGTCGATGAGCGACTGGGCACGGTAGCCGGCAACCACCTGGTGACCAACGAGGACTTCCGAGCCGGGCAGCAGGCTTTATCGAATCGAATTGATGCCGCACAAGCGTATGCAAAGCAAGCGACGGAGTCAGCGCAAGAAATCTCTCAAAATGCTGCGTCTGCTGGTGAATTGCTAGTCCTCAAAGCCAGCGTCGAAACACTCGATAGCCGTCTTCAAGAACTCAGTCAGTCACGCATCAAACAAACCACTGCTGTGCCCCTCAAGCCCAAGCCTAAGCCCGTTGCCCGCCAACCAAAGCGGCCAAAACCGCCCGCTACCGCCACTGTCACACCGCAAACACCCCCTTTTACCGTTGTCGGTATCGAGTATCGCGGCGGTGAACGCTTTTTGTCCGTAGCACCGCCTGGCAGCACGCAGTTGAATCAAATTTACCTTATCCGACCTGGTGACGCTGTGGCGGGCACCGCCTGGCGACTCAACGCGCTGGACGGAAGATCCGCACGCTTTGACGTGGCCGGAACACCTCAAACCGTAACCGTCGCGCAATAGGACCTCCTTTATGCACTCCCCTACCACTTCCTCGAAAACAATGAAGCCCAGGAACATTTTGGGTTTCATTGCAGGCTTGGCCACCTTCGCGTTTGCATACGGCTGTCATGCGGCTTCGGGGCAATCAACGTCGATCTCGAACACTCAGAACAGTGAAGTTCACAACTCTTCTCAAGGAGCAAGTCAGACAGAACTCGCCCGCGAGTGGGGATTGACCCCCCAAGAATGGTCCCGTTTTCAAACTGTGATGGAGGGTCCTCGCGGAATCTATTCGCCAGGCCTGGATCCTCTGACAGCACTTGGCATCGAAGCGAAGTCGGAGGAGGAGCGGCGACGCTATGCAGAGCTGCAGGTGCGAGCCGAGCGACAGCGTATCGATAAGGAACTGGCGTACCAAAGGGCCTATGACCAAGCCTTCGCACGTCTTTACCCCAATGAAAAAGTCATCCAACTATCGTCCAACCCTGCATCTGCTCCTGGCTCGGGAGCGTTAACTGCTGTGAAAGGCACTGGACGACTAGCCGTCTTTGTTCAAGACAGTTGCAACGCATGTATTGACCGCGTCAAAGACTTACAGAACCAGAAACAGTCCTTTGATCTGTATTTCGTTGGAAGTCAAGGTGATGACGAAATAATTCGCCGCTGGGCCATCCTTGCCGGAGTCGAACCGGCCAGCGTGCGAAACCGACAAATCACACTGAATCACGATGCCGGTCGATGGCTTGGCCTTGGACTCGGCGGTGAGCTGCCGGCCGTGGTACGCGAGGTGAATGGACAATGGCAGCGTCTGTAATTCGCGCGGCTTTAACGGCGGGGCTACTGCTTACCGCGGCATTTGCTAACGGTGCCGAGGTTCCGCCGCCGGCCTATCAGTTGATTGCCTTGCCTGCCGGCGTTCCGTCCGAGGTGCTGTACTCCGTTGCACTGCAAGAGAGCGGCACCCGACTTCGCGGCCAGATCGTCCCCTGGCCCTGGACGTTGAATGTCGCCGGCGCCGGATATCGCTTTGCGACACGCAGCGATGCTTGCAGAGCGTTGATGATCGCCCTTCAGACCGCAGGCCCAAATAGAGTCGACGTCGGGCTTGGACAAACCAACATCGGTGCCAACGGTCACCGTTATAGCTATCCCTGCGAAGGGCTGGATCCGTACAAAAACCTCTCGGTTACGGCCCAGATCCTGGCTGAGCAAAGAGCCAAAGGAGGCGACTGGATCACCGCTGCTGGTCGGTACCACCGCCCTGCCGGAGGCGAACCCGCTGCCCGATACCGACGAGCTTTTGCCAAACACCTCAGCCGGGTCACCGGTATAAACCTGATGGCGAATAATCCATGAATAGATTGCTGCATCTGCCTGTTTTGCTGTCTTTGGCCTCCCCCATGGCAGTGCATGCCACCTCGCTGATTGTTGTTGAAGACCGAGGGGGTGTTTCCGCTCTGCCCTACTACCAGGACTTGGCTCCAGAACCTACCGAGCAGTCAGCACAGTCAGAGAATATTGGTGTGCGTGGGCAAGGCTCGTTTCCAGTGCGCTCTGACCAACTGACACCCGGGCAGGTACAGGGCCGGGTAATCAATGCACCTGGCCTGCAACCATTGTTTCTTGTAGGCGACGATGAAAACTCCAGAAAGTGGTTATCACAGCGCCGCGATCAGTTACAGCAACTGCAGGCAGTTGGCCTTGTGGTTAACGTGGCCAGCGCCGAGCGGTTTGCCGAAATCCAACGATGGGCAGGAAATCTACAGTTGGTCCCGGCACCATCAAATGATCTGGCACAGCGCCTGGGAGTCCAGCATTACCCGCTGTTGATCACTGCCACAACGATCCAGCAGTAACCAGGGTATGGCCTCTCTTACGCACATCACCTTGGTCATCAAGCAACCAGATGACCCACGAGCAGGCCAACTGCTTTTTGAACAGGTCACCTATGTCGCCAAGCTCTATGGCGGCACCGTCATCGCCCGCGTACCTGGTGACGAGGTGGAGCTATGTCAGCGGCTAAAAGAACGCCTGCCCGAGGCAGTTGAGCAAGCGAGGCAAGAGTTGGCCAATTCATCATCACGCATGAAAGGAGGATCCCGCCCCCATGAAGCTGACCAAGAAGCAACGCTGCGAGCTTCACGCTAAATTCGCGGGCCATTGCGCATACTGCGGTGTGCTGTTGGGTGACCGGTGGCATGCGGACCACATGGAAGCAGTATGGCGAGAACCAGAGAGGGTGGACGGCAAGTACTCGGGTGCCATCATTTTGGGGCGGCCAGAGAACCACGCCATCAACAACATGATGCCCGCGTGCGTGCCGTGTAATTTGAGCAAGGCAGCGATGCCACTAGAGGTCTGGCGAGAGCGCATTGCTGGACACGTCAACTCCCTCAACAGCTACCACCCCATATACCGCCTGGCCAAGTCCTATGGGCTGATCGCTGAGACAGGCAAGCCAGTCGTTTTCCATTTCGAAACAGTGGGGCCACTGTCCCCTTTCACTCATAGGAAGTGATCCATGGCCACCTCCTACACCATTGAGTCGTTACTACGCCCTGCTGTTGAGCTGTACACAGTTTGCGTATGTGCCGCTGCGGCGTTGCTCTGTATTTTCGCGCCCTGGGCGGTTGCTCTGACGCCTTTATTCGGCATGGTTGCCGGTACAGGCTTTCTGGGTCTAGGGTTCGTCCGCCTCAAACAAGCGTTGGTGGTACTGCATTACCGGCGCAATATTCGGCGCCTACCCCACTACACCATGACCAGCAAAGACATGTCGGTCAGCAATGAGCGGCTATTCATCGGTAAAGGCTTTCGCTGGACCCAAAAACATACTCAGCGGTTGATGGAGACTTACCTCCCAAAGTACGCCGAGTATGTCGAGCCCACGTCTATCTATACCTTTGCTCGCAGAATTGAGGAGCGTTTGGAGTTCGCGCCCTTTCCACTCAAATTGCTGTCAAAGGCTACCTCGTGGGATGTGCCATTTAACCCGGCGCGTCCACTTCCTCCAGTCGGGGGGCTACCGCGCTTACACGGTATAGAGCCGAACGAAGCGGATGTCAGCCTACCACTGGGTGAGCGGGTTGGACACTCCCTTGTATTGGGGACTACTCGTGTTGGAAAAACCCGCCTGGCAGAGTTGTTTATCACCCAAGACATCAGGCGTACCCGCCGTAGCCCCCGGCGCCGCGTTCATATGGGGCGCCGCGTGCAACCCGTTCATCGAAGCCAGCGCAATGTAGAAATGGACCTGGACCGCGAAGTGGTGATTGTCTTCGATCCTAAAGGCGACGCAGACCTTCTGAAGCGCATGTACATCGAATGCAAGCGCGCAAACCGACTGGAGGAATTCTACGTGTTCCACCTAGGCTGGCCCGATCACTCCGCTCGCTACAACGCCGTCGGCCGGTTTGGTCGGATCTCGGAGGTTGCCACCCGCATTGCTGGCCAACTTTCGGGGGAAGGCAATTCCGCGGCATTCCGGGAATTCGCCTGGCGTTTCGTCAACATCATCGCGCGCGCCCTCGTGGCACTGGGACGTCGGCCGGACTATGAACAGATCCTCAAGCATGTGACAAACATTGACGCGCTGTTTATCGAGTATGCGCAGAAGCACTTTGCTGAAAATGATCCCAAAGCCTGGCAAACCATCGTTGAGCTGGAAGGAAAGATCGATCGTAAAAACCTCAGTTTCGCCATGAAGGATCGACCGCTACGCGTGGTGGCCCTGGACATGTACCTCACTCAGCAACGCATCTCCGACCCAGTGATGGAGGGTCTGCGATCAGCCGTACGCTATGACAAAACCTATTTCGACAAGATCGTGGCCAGCCTTCTGCCGTTGCTGGAAAAACTGACCACAGGCCGGATTGCAGAGCTGCTATCTCCCGACTACATGGATCTTGAGGACCCACGTCCAATCTTTGACTGGATGCAGATCATCCGCAAACGGGCAGTGGTCTATGTCGGCCTGGACGCTTTATCTGATACAGAGGTAGCTGCAGCGGTGGGCAACTCGATGTTCAGCGACCTGGTGTCAGTTGCTGGTCATATCTATAAGTTTGGCATCGATGATGGCTTGCCCGGGGCCACCGGCGGCAAGGTAGCAATTAACGTACATGCGGACGAATTCAACGAACTGATGGGCGATGAATTCATACCGATGATCAACAAAGGCGGTGGTGCCGGCATGCAGGTCACGGCCTACACCCAAACCATGAGCGATATTGAGGCAAAAATCGGTAACCGGGCTAAAGCTGGCCAAGTCATCGGTAACTTCAACAACCTGTTCATGTTACGTGTACGTGAGACTGCAACCGCCGAGCTGCTGACCAACCAGTTGCCAAAGGTCCAGGTGTTTACCAGTACACCAGCGAGCAGTGCAAACGACGCTATTAACGGCAACACCGCTTTCACCTCTAACACTCACGATCAGATCCAAAGTGTCAGCGTACCGATGATCGAACCGGCGCATGTGGTTGCCCTACCCAAGGGGCAATGCTTTGCCCTGATAGAGGGCGGGAATTTGTGGAAGATTCGTATGCCGTTGCCGGCAAGCGATCCCGATGAAGTGATGCCCAAGGATCTTCAGGCCTTGGTTGAGGGCATGCGTAAAGGATCCGGAACCAGCAGTGACTGGTGGCAAGCACCGGGATATGACGCATTAAGTGAGTCGCTTCCTGATGACTTGGTAGACGACTTCCGCCAGATGGCCAATAACGGAAAAGCCGCATAGGCTTGAAGGAACAGAGCCATGGCCGATATCGCGGAAAAAGCCCAGCAACAACAGGAAGGTCAAAAAAACTTCCTGGGCATGCTGTTCTCTACCCCTTTTCATTTCTTGGGGGTGATGTTCGGCTCCTTGCTCGGCGCCATCGTCGTTGAATGGCTTTGCATGTACACGTTCTGGCCGGATGCCGGCTGGAAACATGCTCAGCAGATGTTCCAACATGAACTGGGCTGGCTGTCCCAGGATCTGCTGCACAGCGTTGTCATCAAAGAACCGGGGCGTACGGCAACCTGGCTGGCACAAACGGTCTATGACTGGCTGATGGTGAAAACCGGCATGCAGGACAACATAAGTGCACTGACACAGTACGCTCGCTCAACATCACCACAACAAACGGGAACCTTGAACCTTCGCTACGAACTCGGTCGGGCGATGATCAAATTCCAGGATTATGGCTTAGCCGCGTTATACACAGTCCTGACCTTCTGTGTGCGAATGGTCATTCTGACGTTGACGATTCCACTGTTCGCCCTGGCGGCGTTCACTGGCTTGGTCGATGGCCTGGTGCGGCGTGATCTACGAAAATTCGGCTCCGGCCGCGAGTCAAGTTACCTGTATCACAAAGCCCGGGGGACGATCATTCCGCTGACCATCGTGCCCTGGACAGTCTACCTGGCCATCCCCATCAGCATCAGCCCCCTTTTGATTCTGTTGCCCTGCGCCGTGCTGTTGGGTGTGTCCGTTTACATCACCGTTTCAAGCTTCAAAAAATACCTTTAGGAGCTGCCCATGCAGTGGGCACAAGAACAGCAGCCCATCATCCATTCTACGGCTGACAAGCTGCTGGTTCAGGCTTTTGCCGGTACCGGCAAAACCACCACACTGGTGGGCTATGCCACACAACACTCCTCGGTGAAAATGCTCTACCTCTGCTACAACAAATCCGTCGAGCTCGCTGCCAGGGGCCGCTTTCCACGCAGAAACGTGGTGTGTAAGACGGCGCATGGCCTCGCATATGCAGTCTATGGCAGTCAGTACGCCACCAAGCAGACCAATAACTTACGCCTGACGGACATCGCAAGGGCCATCAACACCCAGGACTGGGAGCTCGTGCGGGATGTCCTCAGCACGCTTAACAACTTCATGGCCAGCGCCGATGACGAGTTGGGCCGTGTGCATTTTCCCAGGTTCCAGGGGCAACGAATGCTCACAAGTGCCCAGGAACGTTTCCTGAACAATGCTTTAAACGTGGCTAAAACCATCTGGAACCGGATGATCGATCTGCAGGACACAGCAGTGTCGATCACCCATGACGCTTACTTGAAGCTGTATCAGCTAAGCAAGCCCGACCTGAGCGAACGATTTAACGCCATTCTGCTCGACGAAGGTCAAGACGTGAACCCAGTTATTGCCGACATAGTAAAAATACAACGGGTCCGCAAGGTGGCAGTCGGCGATCCCCACCAGCAGATCTATCGCTTCCGCGGCGCAGAAGATGCGCTCAACAGCGACTGGATGGCCGACGCCGAACGTCACTACCTGACCCAAAGCTTTCGCTTCGGCCCTGCCGTCGCGCATGTGGCCAACATCATTCTTTTTTACAAGGGTGAGACACGAAAGCTGCAGGGGTTAGGTTGCAATACCCTGGTTAAACGGGCTCTGCCTGAAGAGCTACCGCATCGCACGTTTATCCATCGTACCGTGACCGGCGTCATCGAGAACGCCCTGCAGCTGGTCGCAAGCAACCCCAAGATTTTCTGGGTCGGCGGTATCGACAGCTACTCGCTACGCGATCTGGAAGATTTATACCTATTCAGCCGCAACCGTAACCATGAGGTGCACAACCGCAGGCTGTTGAGAGATTACCGGGACTTTTCACAGTACGTGGAAATAGCCGAGGTAAGCCAGGATACGGAGATGTTGCGATCGATCAAGATCATTACAGCCTATCCGGACCTGCCCCAGCGGATCCAAACCCTACGTTCCCGCTCAGTAGATAACGAGCTAGACGCCACCGTGACACTCACGACTGGGCACAAGGCCAAGGGGCTGGAGTGGGACTTTGTCAGCCTGTATGACGACTTTAGCGCTGATCCGCTTTCACCCGATATCGATCAAGGTCGTAAAGATGACGAATTGAATTTGATGTACGTGGCGGTGACGCGAGGGATGAAGATCCTAGCGTTGAACTCAATGGTGCTTTCTATCATGCAGCGCTATGTCGATGCTCGGACCTCTGCACTCCAACCTCAGAAATCACGCGCTTAGCAACAAACTATTTCAGATTGCTGGCACGCGCTCATTATTGAAACCCTGGTAGCTCTGCACATTGAGGACGTCGCCATGGGCCGTCAGAAATTTGAATACCACACTGAGTTCTCTCCCTTTCAGTACGTTGTCAGAACCAAAAAGCTCTTCATGTTCAAGTCCGAAGAGCCCACCACTGAACCCGACACCCAGGGTTTTCTGGAAGATTCTGAACGTCAAAACCGCCTTGCTCAATTAGGCAGCGAAGGCTGGGAGCTGGTCAGCGTCCAGCCCGTGTTCAAAGGAGAAGTCAAGGTTGGCAATCAAAACGCCCAAGGCTGGGCTTACGGATTCGCCTTGCCCATCGGGTATCTGCTGTTCTTCAAACGCCCTATCGACTGTGATTGATGGGGTCAGTACCGTCAGAAGAAATCCTTACAGTCCTGAATATGGTTTTCTTGCGGCGACCATAGCTTGATCACGGCAAGCTGACGGCATCAGGAATGACTAGAGCCCAGCCGTGATCCAGTACCCGCGTCTCACTGCACTCACTTGCCGACTTGCCTTGCCAGGCCTCATCGCACTTTTTGGATGCGGCCTGCCTGTCTCTCATGCGACCGCTGCTTCAGCCTCCGAACAGGCCAACCTGGACGTGATGATCCGCCAGTTGAATGCCTTGGAGGACACCGCACGTCGTAGCGCTCAAGTGGCCGACGAACCTGGCAAGCGTTACTTCTTCGATTACCAGCGTCTAGCAGGTGATATCGCTCGAATTCGTCATGGGTTGGAGGGCTATCTAACCCCAACCCGAGCCCAGCCTCGTGATCCTGTTGAGCTGTCAGGCCAATACACGACCGAAGGACGCAAGCCATGAGCATGAGCGGCGCTCAGGCTGCTGCGTTTCAAGCGGCAGGAGGATTTCCTGCCTCGACGAGCTACCTGTTTTTCGTCGGCGTCGCTGTAGCCATCATCTTTATGTGGGGCGCCTGGGCTATCTGGAGCTGCTACCGAGGATGGGCCACTGGCAACCTTGATCGCACGATTTCCTCGACCTCGGTCGTCCGCATCCTACTGCTTTGCATGATCCTCACCACATTTGTTCTTAGTTGACCCTATGGGAGATACACCATGACTTCTTTCTTGAAACCGGGCCGCATGCTGATCGGGTTGCTTGCTCTCCCTCAACTGGCCATGGCGGCTCTTCCGCAATCTCAGCCTCCTACCCGGGGGGAAGGCTCTAACTTGATGCAAACCATGCAGAACTACGCCTTTGACGGTTTTTCTTTGCTTGGTCTCATCATCTGCGCAGTCATTTTCAGTGGCGTTGCTTGGCATGCCTTCGGCACCTACCACGAAATTCAACTTGGCAAAAAGAAATGGGGAGATCTAGGAGCTACAGCCGCAGTTGGCGTCGCGATCCTGGGTGTCGCCATTTTTCTGATCACCAAGGCTACAAATATTCTTTAAAAGAGCCATGGCCATGACAGAACTCTCAGACGATGGGACCCTGATTTTCCTTCCTGTGCGATTGAACAATCAGCCAGTCATCATGGGCGGCCTTACCGCTGACGAAATGTGGGCCACCTTGGCGTTAAGTACCGGCGCAGGGCTGGTTATCGGTATTCCGGCCGCGATATTGACCCAGATTTGGGCACTTATCATTGGCGCCGCCATGCTCTGTGCTGTCCTAGGGCTGTTTCTTGCCAGTCGTTTCTTGCGTCGGTGGAAACGCGGCCGACCTGATACATGGCTATACCGCCAGATGCAACTGAACATCGCGCGGTTTTTTCCGACGTGGAATAAAGCCCTGCTGATTACTCGTACAGGTGCGTGGACCTGTCATCGAACGGAGGTTCAATGACTTACCGTAAAAAGGTAGACGCCCAACTGGCCCACATCAACAGCCTGCGCATGGTCATTGGTTTTCTCATTGCCCTGGGTCTGTACATGGCTTATGGCTGGCAGAGCGCACCGCGTGACCTAACTGTTCATGTACCTCCAGATCTACGTTCAGGTAGCACCCGTAAGTGGTGGGATATTCCACCGGAGTCGGTATACGCCTTCGGTCTGTACATTTTTCAGCAGATGAACCGTTGGCCCGTTGACGGTGAAACCGACTACGAGGACAACATTACCCGCTTGGAAAGCTACCTGACTCCCAGCTGCAAAGCCTACTTGCAGAAAGATTTCGAGCTACGCCGCAATAGCGGGGAACTGCGCAAACGTGAGCGGGGTGTATTTGAAATTCCAGGCAGAGGCATCGACGATAAGTCTGAGCAACATATTGAACAGCACAGCATCAATGACTGGACCGTCAACCTGGACATCACCGCTGACGAGCACTACGGCGGGGAGCGCGTAAAGCGGGCATTTGCTCGCTATCCGTTAAGAATTATCCGATTCGACGTCGATCCCGAAAAAAACCCATTCGGCTTGGCCTGGGACTGTTATAGCAGTAATCCACAACGCATCGAAGTCTCCGCAGAAACGACCAGAGCAGGAGGCAAATGATGACACGCCGCCTACTGATCATCGGGCTCGTAGCCCTTCACTTCTGCGGGTTGGCCAACGCCGTCGAAATCCTGCGCTGGGATCGTATCCCTATAGCACTGCCCTTGATCGTGGGTCAGGAGCGTATTGTCTTTGTGGACCAAAACGTACGGGTGGGTCTGCCTCGTAACCTCGTCGACAAACTGCGCGTGCAGAGCACCGGTGGTGCCCTCTACCTGTTGGCGAAAGAGCCGATTGAACCGACTCGCTTACAGCTGCAGAACATGAACTCCGGTGAGATCATGCTCGTGGATATCATCGCAACGGTAGGGAAACCGAATCAGGTCGCATCCGAGCCGGCTAAAATTGTAGCCGGGGACAGTCCCGCCCCGCGTTACGGCCAAGTCAACGCCAAACCTACAAGCAACCATTCAACTTCTTCCACGGCCCAAGCCAGCGCTCAAGCCGAGGAGGATGAGGACGCGCCGAAACCGCGTCGTGAGACCCCTCTTCCGGTGGTCATGACGCGCTATGCCGCACAGATGCTTTACGCGCCCCTACGCACCGTCGAGCCCGTGGAGGGGATTGCTCAGATCAATCTGAAGCGCGGTTTGGACCTCACCACCCTAATGCCGACATTGCCGGTCGAAGCCTCTGCGTTGGGGTCGTGGCGGTTAGACGAGTATTGGGTCACGGCGGTGAAGCTACGTAACACAAGCACCCAAAACCTCACATTGGATCCGCGTGACCTGATGGGTGACTTTGTCACCGCGACTTTTCAGCATCCCTACCTTGGCGCCAAAGGTGATTCCAGCGACACCTCGACGGTCTACTTGGTGACCCGTGGTCATGGTCTAGCCGAATCGTTATTGCCGGCCGCCATCAGCCAGATCGATCCGAAGGGAGGCCGTCGTGAAGAGTAATCCACTTGTTAAATACCTGGTCATACCGTTCGCGATCCTGGCGATATACGTAGTGGTCAAATTATTCAATCGCGAAAGTGCCGATCAACAGGTTCATGCGCCGGAAACGGTTGTACTTAGTACGAAGGAGGCTAAAAAGCTTGGGGTTGATGGAGATACACCCAGCGACACATTACGCACCATTGTCGTGGAAAGCAGACAACTCAAGGACCAAGTCTCCAATGCTTTGAAGAACAATGACGAACTAAAGCAACAGAACATCGAGCTGCAAAAACGCCTGCAGAACATCGACCTCAACGTCGATAACAAACTGCAGAACGTTCAGCAAACGATGAAGCAGGAGGCGCAACAACAGAGCCAAACCCTCTTGGACACACTGCAGCAGCAGTACAATACCCTGAGCAGCAAATCGGGCAGTGGCAATGAGTCTGGATCTGATTTGCCGATCGGCTTCGGCGTTCAGCCAGGTGACGGTCAAGGCTTCAAAGGCGGACTTGGCGCGGACGTTGTTTGGATAGAGCCGCAGGACGCAACGCCGGTCGATGTCAACGGCAAGCCCATCGCTGCAGGGACAAATCAAACGGCAAGCGGCTTCAACTTCCCGACCTCTTTTGGCGAGTCCGTGGACCGAGGACAAAATGCACTGCGCACGGGCGCTCAAAGTGTTGCGAATGAAATCTCGCCACAGGAGGCCCGCAAACAGGTGCGCAAGGTCTACACCTTGCCGCAGAACTCGACATTGATGGGTTCGGTGGCCATGTCCGCGCTGATCGGCCGGGTGCCCATTGACGGCACTGTCAACGACCCCTACCCGTTCAAGGTATTGATCGGGCCGGACAATCTCACGGCCAACGGCATCGACTTGCCCGACGTCGCCGGCGCGGTGGCCAGCGGAACGGCTTCCGGCGATTGGACCCTGTCTTGCGTACGCGGTCAGATCAAAAGCCTGACGTTCGTCTTCAATGACGGCACTGTGCGCACGCTGCCACAACCTCAGGAAGAAACGAATAGCAGTCAAAATAGTAACAATCAGAACAATGGCAACCAAACCAACATTCAGGGTGGCCTGGGCTGGATAAGCGATGCCTATGGCATTCCTTGTATCAGTGGCGACCGCAAAAGCAACGCCTCGCAATACATTGGCTCGCAGGTACTGATTACCGCCGCCGGCGCAGGTGCTGCCTCCCTCATCAAGTCAGATGGAAACAGCGGCTCTTTTATAAACCCTCAGTCCGGGACCATCGGTTCTGTCGGCGGCTCGGGCAGTGAAGCCATGGGCAAAATTATTGGCCAGGGCGTCAATGACGTCTCCAGCTGGGTCAACAAACTCTACGGGCAAGCCTTCGCAGCGGTGTATGTACAACCCGGGGCAAAGATAGCTGTGCACCTGGACCAGCAACTGACCATCGATTACGAACTCAATGGCCGCAAGGTCAACTATCGCTCAGGAGCCCGTCATGTTTCGACTGCGCTTGACTAATCATGGCTTAAAACTAGGTGCATACCTGGCCATCGCCCTACTCGCCTCGGCCTGTTCCACCAACAAAGACGAATTGCTCCCCCATGGGGACCGCACAATGATGGACGTTTGGGATCAAGGTTCCAGCGGCTCAAGCAGCTCGAGCAGCCGCCAATTGCTCGATGCACGCCAAGATCTTCGTCGGCCTCTGGAGACGAGGGAAACAGACAACACCATGTTCACACGTACCGCACAAAACGAGATCTACAGCCAATTTAAACGCCTACCCAATCCCGACCTGGTGATGTACGTCTTTCCTCATTTAGCGGGTTCAGACCCGGCACCGATCCCAGGCTACACCACGGTGTTTCCGCTGTATCAGCGGGTGCAATACGCCATGCCTGGCGAACGCACGGAGGCATATTGATGGGGTTTTTTGAACGATTCAAAACGCGACGGGCGACAGAGCGTGTGGAACCTGGCGTAACACCAGGTTCGCCGTTATCTGACGATGTGCAGGGACCAGCAACCGAGACGTTTGAGGCTGCTACAGAGCGTTACTACGAACGCCTTGCTGCCATGGGTATTCCCTCGCCGAGCGATTGGCGTAACCCAAAGAAAAAGCCAGCCACAACCGCTGATGCTGACCGTCTATACGACGTCAACCCCTCCTTCGTAGACCTACTGCCGTGGGTAGATTACCTGCCTGCAGAAAAAGCCATGCTATTGGAAGACGGCGTGTCTCGCGCTGCCTTTTTTGAGCTGACACCGATTGGTACTGAAGGTCGGGATCCCGAATGGTTACGCAAGGCCCGCGACGCCCTGGAAAACGCCCTCCAGGACTCCTTCGACGAGCTTGAAACCTCACCCTGGGTGGTTCAGCTCTATGCCCAGGACGAAACCAGCTGGGACGATTACCTTCAGCAACTGCATGACTACGTTCAACCACGCGCACAAGGCAGTGCATTCACCGAGCTTTATTTGAAGCTGATGAAGCAACACCTGGAATCCATCTCCAAACCAGGCGGGCTGTTTGAAGACACCAAGGTCAGCCAACTGCCCTGGAGGGGCCAGCAGCGCCGCGTCCGTGTTGTTGTCTACCGCCGTACCCAAGGCGCGCAAGCGGATGTGCGAGGCCAGGCGCCAGGTCCTTACCTGAAAATCATCTGCGATCGCTTGGTGGGCGGCTTGGCGAACGCCGGCATTAAAACCCATCGCATGGATGGCCACGCCATTCGCCATTGGCTGATCCATTGGTTCAATCCACGTCCCGATCATCTTGGCCCTGCCGATGCAGATATTCGCCGCTTCTACGAATTGGTGTGCAAGCAAGCACCTGGTGCTGCAGAGGGCGAGCTGCCGCTCGCCAGCGGCACTGACTTCTCGCAAAACCTGTTTTATCGCGAACCACTGTCAGATATAGAGAAAGGTCTGTGGCATTTCGACGGCCTTCCCCATCAGGTGGTGATGCTTGACCGCTTGCGGGATGCTCCCAAGACCGGGCACTTAACCGGTGAAACCCGAAAGGGCGGTGATGCGCTCAACGCGCTGTTCGACAAAATGCCAGAGGACACCATTCTCTGTATCACTCTCGTGATCACCCCGCAGGACATTCTCGAAGGGCATCTGGAACAGCTTTCACGCAAGGCAGTTGGAGACACTCAGGCTTCGATCCTGACACGCGAAGACGTCGCCACCGCCCGTCAGTTGCTCGGGCGCAAGCACAAGCTGTACCGAGGTAGCGTAGCGTTTTACCTGCGGGGTAAAGACGATGCCCAGCTGCACGAACGCAGTTTGCAACTCAGCAGCGCATTGCTGGGTGCTGGCATGGAGCCGGTGGAACCTCGGGATGAAGTGGCACCGCTGAACTCCTACCTTAGATGGCTACCCGGCAACTTCGACCCCAATGCGCGCAAAGCACTGGAGTGGTACGCACAACTGATGTTCGCCCAACACATTGCGAACCTGGCCCCCGTCTGGGGTAGGTCGACCGGTACCGGGCACCCGGGTATTACCCTGTTTAACCGTGGGGGAGCGCCGATAACCTTCGACCCGCTGAACAAGCTGGACCGGCAGATGAACGCGCATTTGTTCATTTTCGGGCCTACGGGTTCAGGTAAATCGGCCAGCGCGACAAACATCCTTAGCCAAATCATCGCCATCTATCGGCCACGTCTATTCATTGTGGAGGCTGGCAACAGCTTCGGCTTACTCGGTGATTTCGCCAAAAAGTTGGGTTTGACGGTAAACCGGGTTCGACTTGCACCTGGATCGGGTGTCAGCCTCGCGCCATTCGCTGATGCCGTGAAGCTCATCGAACCCAGCCAAAACGTGAAGATTATCCAAGCTGATGATCTTGAGGCGTCGGACGAACATCTGACTAGCCAGACCGAGGATGAACAACGCGACATCCTGGGCGAGATGGAAATTGCGGCCAGGCTGATGATCACCGGTGGTGAAGAAAAAGAGGATGCCCGTCTTACTCGTGCCGACCGTAGCGCCATCCGCCAATGCATACTGAATGCAGCGAAAAAATGCGTGACGGAGCAACGTATCGTTCTGCCGGAAGATATCCGTGAAGCGCTGCGAGAAATGGGACTCGAGCCCGGTATTCCAGACGCCCGAAGCTCACGATTCTTGGAGATGGCGGAAGCCTTGTCCATGTTCTGTATGGGCACCGAAGGCGACATGTTCAACCGTCCTGGCACCCCATGGCCAGAAGCGGACATTACCATTGTCGACCTTGCCACCTATGCGCGAGAAGGCTATAGCGCACAGATGGCCATCGCTTATATTTCCCTGCTCAACACGGTCAACAACATTGCCGAGCGTGACCAGTTTAAAGGCCGTCCGCTGATCTGCTTCACCGACGAAGGCCACATCCAGTTGAAGGTCCCACTCCTATCCCCCTACTCCGTCAAGATTACCAAAATGTGGCGAAAGCTCGGCGCCTGGTTCTGGATGGCCACCCAGAACGTTGACGACGTGCCGCCAGAGGCCTCAGCCCTGCTCAACATGATCGAGTGGTGGATGTGCTTAAACATGCCGCCTGATGAGGTGGAGAAGATCGCGCGGTTTCGTGAACTGACTCCTGCACAGAAGTCGATGATGCTGTCAGCGCGTAAAGAAAGCGGCAAATTCACCGAGGGCGTCGTGTTGTCCAAAAGCATGGAAATGTTATTCCGGGCGGTACCACCGAGTTTGTATCTAGCCCTGGCCATGACCGAGCCGGAAGAGAAAAAGCAACGCTTCGACATCATGCAAGCCAAAGGCTGCAGCGAGCTCGATGCGGCCATTGAAGTTGCTGCAACGCTTGACCGCTATCGCGGTATCGAACCTCACATCATTACTTTCCCCGAGCAAGTCACGGCCTTGGAGCGCCAAGCATGAGAGCATTGAATTCCCTGACCCAGAACCTTATAGAAAGTCTGACCCAGCTGCTTGAACAACCGGGTGAAGACGCCCTTCAAACCCTTGAGGTGTGTGCCCCCGTTTTGATAGAGCAACTGCAACAGGTTTTGGTTCGTGCGGTGGATCGTCGTGACATCGAGTCCCAACTTCACGCGGTGTTAGCCAACTGGCTGCGACAGCACCCACAACCCGAGAATGCTGAGAACGCTCTTCTTGAGGCCCTTCGTAAACAAGCGCTGCTTTCATCGAAGCCAGCAGAGGCTCGGGCATGACAGGCCTTCGCAAATATTGGGTGATGCTGGGGTGCGTTTTGGCAGGCACATCGATGGCCTGCTTAGCACTCACTCGAAGTGAGATACCAGCCCAGCACAACACAGGCCTGTGGTTGTTTGGCCCTTCCGAAGCACGCTGGACTGTGACTGAGTTCGCGGACCTGGAGTGTCCCTACTGCAAGACGTACACACCTGCGTTGAAAACCTGGATACAGCAGCAGAAGAATGTAAACCTGCAGTGGCATCACCTGCCACTGGATGTGCACGGTTCGGCAGCAGTACACGAAGCCAAGCTCGCTGAATGTGCGGGTGTGCTTGGTGGCGCGCCTGCCTTCTGGCAAGCCATTGACCAAATCTTTGACCGGACCCGTAGTAACGGTCAGGGTTTCAAAGGGGATCTGAACGTTGTTGGTGTTACTAATCAGGCCCTGTTGTCCTGTGCAGCCACCGACAAAGTGATCGCACAGCATGTCGGCCAACAGGCCGATGAGGCCATCAAAGCCGGCGTTACGGCCACTCCAACCGTCATAATTAGAGACAACACGACTGGCAGCTCCGTAAAGCTTGAGGGACCAGCTGATGGGGTGTTGTTGTTATCAGCCATAGATTGGCTAGCTCAGAAAAAGGAGCAGCGACACTCTAAAAAATTCGACCGTTAAAACGGTTCGCAGTCGTCACAGAAAAATTTTCGCTCCTCAGAGTTGGGGTCCAGTTTGATACAGACTCAGTGCCAAGCTGGAAGATTGAAATGCGACTGCCCGTGGCCCCCGTAGTTTGGTTGTTTTTGTGGTCGTGGTACGAGCAGCACCAGGTAAGCGAATCTCCAACTATCGAAACCGACTGGAAAGACGGGAACGAGCCTATGAGTTCTTGGGCGCCACTCTTTGGCCTTTGGCCAGAGCTTGAATCGGCACAAGAGCTTTCGCGGATGATGGACGAGATCAGGAACCAAAGTTGAGGGAAAACGCTGCTGATCACCTGCCCGCCGAGTGCGGGCTTCGGCAGTACCAGGGACGCCGTTATCGCGTCCGTGAATCGACCGATAGGGACTCCAAGCCATGAGCAAATTTCTCACATACGTCATCCGCCTGCCGGAAGACCAAGGAGCCAAGACCGCAATCAACACTGGTGTGCGTGCCCTTGTTGAGAAGCACGGCGGTGAAATCACCGCCGCATCCAACGAGGACGAAATGACCATTCTCGACATGATCGAGAATCACGAGGACTTCCCCGAATACATCGCAGTTGAAGCCCGAGCCCAGGCAAAAGAGCTGTGTGCGAAAGCGGTTCACTGATCAAGGAAAATGTATGTCATCCATGCGCTTTTTTCTCCGTACTGACAATCCCGCTCCGTTGAAGGCCTTTATCGATGAATCACTAGATTTCGACATCGATTTGGTGCGGATTGATCCGCCTTCGGCACTGGAGCTATCAGGCTCAGGATCGGAGGGGGCCGGTGAATGGTACGAATGGTATACGTATGCCAATTGGGCCAGCTTCGAACACTGTCTTTACATTTCGGTGATCGAAGATGGCGCGAGCCTCCATACAGGATTCCTTGAGCTGCATAGCGTGTGCCTAGACCTTGAGTTAGCTGGAAACCCCGGTCGAGGCCTTCGCTTCAACCGGGCGGCGTTTTTTGAGCATCTTGAACGGTACAGAACGGCGCCTGGCTGGTTCGATGACGAAGGGCACCGCCGATTTCCTTTCCCGGAAGAGGTTGTGGCCAACAACAGGGAGCGGCCAGATTACCTGGCTCGCTTCAATATCGAAAAATTCTAGGAAACCTCAATCTCGACCTGGGTGAATGACATGCCCTTATCCAACAACAGGCCGCGGGCTTGATCTATCAGGTCTTGGGCATGATCTACACGCACCTGGTCAATTCCGCCTAGACCGTCGATCTGGTACGTGGCCAACGGTAGTTTTTTGCGAATTAGGGCCTGTAGCTGTTCGACCGAGTAGTCCAGCAGATCCTCGTCCGGGAACTCTTAAGCGTCACCCTTGTAAGCGGTAATCCGTGGGTTCGTGGATGCAGTCATGGCCGTTTTCCGTGATTACTCGTGCGATGGGGCAACGCCCAGATCCTGCATGTCGGATTCATACTGGTCGAATCGAGACCAACCAAGGATTTGGAGAATTTCAAACGCCTTAGATTGAAAAGGCGGTGCCAAAGAAAATGCGCCTTGGTGATGCGTATTTAATATTTTGAAGAGGTCGACCCAGCCGCTCTTCCGTATGCCTGGCTGCTTTGTCTCGTTGGTCTCTTCGAAGTGCATGGCCTGGTTGCGGCCTATCCAAATCAAATCTCTCACGCATGTCCCTGAGATTAATCGCCCTTGAAGCGCGCAGTCAGAAATGTCTGCACCGTGACGAATTGAAATTGCTTGCTTCGCGATTTGAAGCACGGTGCCGGCCAAGATGTTGATTGCCAGAACAGAAGCCTTAATACCTCCCTCGGTTGCGAGCAGCTTCGCTCTTTGGCGAATCAACGTCTCGTGAGCTGCCCCACGCAGCTCGTCCCCATGATCTTCTAAGAACGCGATATCAGCTTTCTGGCGGGAATGAGTTGCTTCAAACTCTTCCTTCTGCACTACCTGAGCCCATAGTGAGCCGAAAAGCATGTACAGCGTTTGCTTGGTCTGAACGTAGTATGTGCGTGCTTCTTCAATTCTGACATCCATTAGATTTTTCATGCTCGTTTCCTGCCGATCCAGAGGGCTGAAAGTGCCCTGTTCCTACTGACAAGGGCCGCACGGGGCGGGCTTGAGGGTGCTGCTACTTCTCCTTCAATTCAATCAGATGTCGCACCTATTTCAGAAACCGACACCTGAGAGATACCTCCAATACCTATCATCCCGCTTTAGTTCTTATCGCGAACATAGCACCGCTGCCGGTCACTTATCGACAGTATTAGCCGATACGCTCATACCTTCGAATAAGTCGTGATAAAATAGGTTATCAAGACTTTTTAAAAGGGTTCGCCGTATGTCGATTTTTGAGCCGGTGCACGCCTTTTTCCGTAGACGCGCGGTAAAAACCCTGAATGACGCGGCAGCCTGCGTGTACCTGGTCAACCGCCGGCAAGAATCCCCTCGGGGCAATTTCATGTTTCCCGGTACCGACTACCTGGACGACATCGAGGTCGGTGGCCAGCGCGTTGGCCACGTCGATTACGGCATCAATCCGCTGGGCGACCGGCTCTACATCAACATGCTTGAAATTGAGCCGGAGCAGCGCAGGCAGGGCTTCGGCCTGGGTGTGTTGTGGAACCTGTGGCGCACACACCAGCTGCCGATTGTGCCGCTGGATCAATACACCTCATCCGATGGGTTCTGGTACCGGGCGCGCCGACGGTTTGCAGCGGCCGGCGCCGTGATAGAGGACGAGCTGCGCGGCGCAGATCAAATGGAGTTGGAACAACAACGCTGGCAGCACCTGGTGCCGGAACCCGAGCATGAACGCTTGATACGGGAGCTGAAAGCGTCACCGGAATGGCCCCAGATTCAGGCACGCCTCCAAACCTGGAAAGACCTATGAACTCGCTGATCCACCACGCTAACCCCAGCGAACGCCGATTGAGCGTCGTTGAGTTCCAGGAGCTGGCCGAAGTGCCGGCAGCGGTGGAATGGTTCGCCAATATCGACAATCCGCGCACCCGCCGCGCCTATCAAAACGACCTGGAAGACTTCTGCGGCTTTGTCGGGCTCACCGGCGCCGATGAATTCCGCGCGGTCACCCGCGCGCACGTGCTGGCCTGGCGCGCCCAGTTGGAAACCCGGGGCCTGGCCGGGGCCACTATCCGGCGCAAACTGGCCGCGCTGGCCAGCCTGTTCGATCATCTCCTGGAGAACAATGCTGTCGCCGGCGGTAACCCCGTGCACGGCGTCAAACGGCCACGGATTGAAACCAACGAAGGCAAGACGCCGGCACTCGGCGATGACCAGGCTAAATTGCTATTGTCGGCGCCGGATGGCTGGACGCTCAAGGGCATGCGTGACCGCGCTATTTTGGCCGTGCTGCTATACCACGGCCTACGCCGTGAGGAAGCGGCGAAGCTGATGACCGGCGACCTGCAGGACCGGCGCGGTATCAAGCACCTGCAGGTGAAAGGGAAAGGCGGTAAGACTCGCTATTTACCATTGCACCCGGTCGCGGCCGAGCGCATTCATGCGTATTTAGAACGGGACATCACCCGCGAACCGGGCAATGTCCCGCTGTTTCGCTCGATCCGCGGTCGCACCACTGGTACCGGGATCTGCGCCGATGGCATCTATAAGGTGGTTGCACAATGGGCTAAGGCGGCAGGCATCCACGTCGACGGGCTGGGTGTGCATGGTCTGCGTGCTACGGCCGCGACCAATGCACTCGAGCATGACGCCGATATCGCCAAGGTCCAGTTGTGGTTAGGTCATGCCAATATCAGCACAACGCGCCTTTATGATCGGCGTGGCCAGCGGCCGGAGGATTCCCCTACGTACAAGGTGAAGTACTAGAGCTGCGCTGACAGGAAGCACGCATCATAAGCGCGGCCTGCAGTTGTAAATCCTGGTCGTGCCTCCGAGCGTTTTTTATCATGTCGGCGGTATGACTGATCTATACATTGGACCGGAGTATTCGAGTGGCTCGCCGCTGAGTTCTTCAAGGACCTGATTTTTAGCATCCATCCAGCTCTGCATTACTCCTATTCTGTCGTTAATCAGAGGATGATTCTTTGCGGCTGCAGCCATAAGGAATGCAATCGCCTGACCTACCTCCACACATGCCAACAACGCGTGATTGACCTGCCAGCTATTACCGCCGTACACACCGGTGAGCTCAAAACTATGGAGACCTTCGCCGGCGGGACCGGAATCCTCGAGATGATCGAGTACTGACTTCCTGTTCGGATGTGCTCCGAAGTCAATCGAAGCCTCGTAGTGCGCCATCACATATTCAGCCATTGGCGGTGAAATCGCCTTTAATTCGTCGACGGCTTTCTGTGCAGTGAACGTGCGGCGGCATGCTTTAAGCGCACCCTCAGATAGATGTCGATCAGACCAGATTTCGGCTTTGATCTCGTCCCGCGCCAAGAGCGCATAGCAGGCCGACTCAAGGGCTGCCCGAGCTATAGGAAAGGTAGATACAACGTGCCCCGATAGCGCTTGGCGAACAGCACTTAGCAGCGTCACATAGGCGTTCATTACGAGCAATCCCACAGTGGCGTTCGCTTCGAACTCTTGGCCAAATATTTCTTTTTGAAATACCTCGTCCATTTGTCTGACCATAAACATCAACTGGGGCTGGTTATCTGAATGCTCAGTGGCGACTTTTAGTGTTGCACTCAGGTAGTCGCTGAGCGAGCCTGCGTTAAATTTCATGGCAGTTTTACCTTCCTAAAGCCTGGAAATCTCATTTTCGATCCAGAGCATCAGCGCTGCTCAGTCCTCCGGGCATCGCTGTACTATTAGCAGCAGTAATACCCTAATGCTAATAGCTATTCATAATTGTTTCCTTCAACAACTCGCACTGGTTTCCCTACCTCGCGCCCAATCGCAGCTAGGTGTCCCTTTTGACGGTCAACAATATGAAGCTCTACTATCCGGATCAACTTACGAAGTTCATACAGGCGATCAAAAGGAAAAGAAATTTTGTATTGCAGGTTAAGCATAAGCTCACCTGGTGTGTCCTCCTCACGAACTGTCACCGATTCAAACTCGTTTTCGTCATTGTGCGCTACGTAGGTGTGGCGCAATTCCATAATTTTTTTGTGTTGTTCCAAGTGCGATGGCTCCGATTTGAAAATCGAGGACGCTTCGAGCTTGCTTCGACCTTTCCCCACCTCCACAAAGCATTTCGCATACGAATTGAGTGCACTTTTGAAGTATCCCAAGAAGTCTAGGATCGCGATGTATGAATTCCAGAGATGAGGGTGACCAAGCTCTTCTGCTTTGCTTATGTAGTAGCTGGCTTCGTGAATCTGACGCATCAAATGGATTTGCCGATTGTAGTTGCTCAGCGCACTCATAGAGACTTTTCCTCGAACTATTCACCTTAAGGCTAGAGTGCCTGGTGCTTGACTGCGGGCTGAGCAGCTTTCAATTTTTCGATGCCACTGAACATACCTGAGATCATCCAAGTTATCAGTACCGCAAAAATGAGGACTAGCAATGCTCCTTTGAATTGAATAGTCATTTGATGTTCCTACCTATTCCAGCGCGCTACGGCCGGTTCGGTCGGCAAACTCGTTACGGACGGCCTGCAACGCGGCCACATGTTTTTCCAGTGCCTCCAGGGAAGCGTGCGGCGAGCTAGTTGCCAGCTTGCGAATCAGCGAGCTTGCTTTAGCTGAACTGTCCAATGCCCGCTGCAGCAGGTCATCAATTTCGCGATTCATAAGCTTTTCCTTCAATCGGGCAGGTAATGCCTACTTCATGGACGGCTCCGGGCCCAAAGCCCGGCACTGAAGTCCTCACTGGTCATCTAGTCTGCTCTTCGCACGGGTGCCTATTTATTCGTAAGCGCCTTTCCCGATTTCGTTCTTTAGCCAAAATAGACGCTTGATTTGTGGATGCTTCACTTCGAAGTCTGTCAGGTTTTGGTCGACTGCTTTTTTTGCCTCGAGCGCTTCCATATGGGGGCGCATATGTTCAGTTGCAGCAGCTTCACCGTATTTCTTAACGCGTGCGTCCCAGCCTATGCCGGGCTCCACCGTCGCGCCTGCGGCCATAAGGGCCTCATAACCAGCATAGCTTGCTTTGCGTAGCGCTTCATACTCAGAATACAGCACTTTTCGTTCTTCTTTCGAATACAGTTCATCGAGAAGACCTATTAGTGCCATTACTGACAAAGGAGCCTTGACCGAGTCAATGGCCTTTAGCAGTTCTGTGTGGCGACGTTCTTCGGGGGTCGATTTATCGTACATATCGGAGCCCATCCTTTAATAGTTACCCGGCTTTCGCCAGATGATGCAATCTGCGGACTTCTGAAAGGTGACAGAAGGATTGGCCTGCTCTTGCTGGCATCGAACATCGCGCTCCGCAAGTTGTTGAGCCTCGTCACGCTGGACGATATAAACAATGACCGCGAGCGCGATTACAGCAGCAGTTACGAACAAAGGTTTCGCATTATTTGGCATGTACTTCATTGCAGCGCTGGACATATCGTCGTCCTTAATTGATATGAAAGCCGAGGTGCATCCTGGCCTTGCGGTG
This sequence comes from Pseudomonas sp. AM4(2022), assembly GCF_036346515.1. Lineage (NCBI taxonomy): Bacteria > Pseudomonadati > Pseudomonadota > Gammaproteobacteria > Pseudomonadales > Pseudomonadaceae > Pseudomonas > Pseudomonas sp. AM4(2022). The sequence continues at coordinate 39,735 of NZ_JAOTNW010000017.1, read as the reverse complement.
TGCCGGCCAACCCGGCATACCTTTACTGAGTGTACTGCGGGATATTTTTAGTTATTCAAAGAGCGCCTGGACTCGGGCCAGCACATCATCAATCACCACCTCTGAAGCCGACTCAATGCGCTTGGCTCCACGGGCCTCAAGATCAACAGTGCGGATCTGGTTACACAGAACAACCCCCTGCGTTTCGCTGCCTGACCCGCTCAAGGGCACCGCGAAACCGGCGTACCGGGCAAAATCGCCGCCCTGCGTGATCGGCGCAATGACCGCGAGGCCAGATGCGTTATAAACCGCAGGTGTGAGGATCAGCGCCGGACGAAAATCACCCTGCTGCTCGCGGCCAGCGGTTGGATTCAGGTTCAGGCGCACAATATCCGCCCGGTTGAATTTGGCCCGCTTCAAGCTTCACGCCCTACTGGCTGCATGGCGTTCCACTCGGCCAGTTCTGCGGGCTCCGGCGCATTCAAATCACACTTGGCCATCAGATCGGTTAGTCGATAATGCAGCTTGGCTTTAGCAGGCTTGAGCGTCATTACGTCTTCCGAGGCATCAAGCATCAGCACGTCGCCGTTGGCCAGACTCATTTGCTTAAGTACCGCTGCTGGCAGGCGAATCGCTGCACTATTTCCCCACAGCTGAATTTTCACTTCCATAAATCACCTCATAATGTAGAAACATTGTATAGACATCGCATAGGAAACACCAGAGCTTTGTCTATACATTGTATCTACATTTCCAGCTTCTAAGCTCTTCGTATAGCGGCTTGTTTGGCCGTCAAATAGGATTGAGCGGTCGGCTACTCTTGGTGATATTTGGACGACTGATCAAGCTGGCTCGATTCCTTATTGCGAGGTTTCGTTTCGGGCTCTGGCTCTGGCTCTGCTGGGTAAGCTTTCACAGAATAGGGGGTCAATTGCAGGTGCAGTTCAAACCGCTCCTGTATCTGTTTTAGCATTTCGTCTCGGGTCATACAGTCACTCTCGCTTTCACCTGGCGGACTATGCATCTTCTGCAGCGCCATATCACATCGCTACGACCATGCGATCAGCCGGATACTGACGCATGAACTCCATACTATCGCTAGTCGAGGCTTTCAACCAATCGCCATAAAGTCCCTTGGGAAGGATAACCACCATGCGCTTTTCATCTTCGGGTTTATGGTAGTTGCGCATGAAAGGATGGTCATCGGCATTGATCGTGAGCATCGTAAAACTGTGCAGGATCCTGTCGGTACCAGGTTCGTGCCACTCCTCCCACAGGCCAGCGATTCCCATCAACTCTCCATCTGACCTAACTATACGCGTGGGTATGGATTTTCCCGTTCGCCAGTCAGGCTCATAAATGGCTGCTGCTGGAATAATGCAGTGGCGGGCCTGACGCCAAGCGGTGCGAAAAGACGGCTTCGCACTCGCGGTCTCTGATCGGCAATTGTAGGTTTTCCGTGCAATTTTGGTGTCTTTGCTCCATGAAGGGACCAGGCCGAACGAACCAGCTAGTACTTCATTCGGCGCCGGCGACTCTGCCTCGAGGTCGACGTGTTCCGCGCTACGGATGAAGGGCCCAATGTAACCTGGCCACAGATTCAGCCTACCCTGTTCATAAGGTTCAACGCCGAAGGTGTCTGCTACCCGCTGCGGCGCCGGTGCTTCGTAATGACTGCACATTTTGAAACTCCCTCTGACGCCTCAATTGGCATTTACCATCCAGAGCTGATCAAGCCTGGTGGTGTAGTTCGGGCTCATCAACTCACGACGCATTGCCCAGGCCGGTGCAGCAGGCACCGCTGCAGCGCGCAGCGTTCCACGGCCCCAATCGGCTGTTGATTTCATCGAGTACGCTCATCACCTTGTCCGCTGCAGCTGGTTGCGTGTGCGCGAACAGGTCGTCAGTGAATTCACCTGGTTGGCGAAGATCCATCAACAAAATCTCAGCCTTGCTGTATCGGAACCCTGGGCGGAACAGGCGTTCCACCGCCTGTGTTGCCGCCTTAGTGATTAAACGCACGTCATTGGTGGGATAGGGAAGCTCCACCAATACACCGTTAGCGTAACGAGCCTCTTCGGGGTTAAACATGCCGGTGCGAATGCTGACGCGGATCTTTTTGCACAGTGAATGCTGGGCTCTAAGTTTTTCCGAAGCCCGTTGCGCATAGGTAGCAACCGCTTCCTTGATTGGCTCAATTGTTTCCAGCCGTATGCCAAACATTCTGCTGCAGCAGATCTCCTGCTTTGCCGGTGCAGCTTCTTCCAGGGCTAAGCACGAGGTGCCGGCGAGTTCGCGCACGGTTTTTTCTAGAACGACGCTGAATTTGCGCCCGAGCAGGACCGGGTCGGCCTTAGCCAGGTCCATTGCAGAGTGGATGCCCAAGGCATGCATGTGCGCCGTCATGCGGCGGCCAATACCCCATACTTCCTCCACTGCGGTGTTACGCAGAGCCCAATCGCGTTTGAAGGGATCGCACAGATCCACCACGCCACCAGTTTGCGCCTGCAGGCGTTTGGCCGTTTGGTTGGCGAGTTTTGCCAGGGTTTTCGTGTGGGCAATGCCCACGCCAACTGGAATACCCGTGTACTTCAGGACCTTGGCTCGTATTTGCCGCCCAAAAGTTGTGAGGTTGCCGGGCATGCCGGTCAGGTCACAAAAAATCTCGTCGATGTAAAGGAAAGATGTCAACCCATGGACATCGGTTTGGATGAATATTTGTCAGGGGTTTAGATCAGGTGTCCGATGTCCATAGACCACACGCATTTTTCACAGAAATGGATCACGTGGTGTCCATGGCAAATACGCGAATTTTGTGGCGCCGGAAGCTAGCGTGACCAAGATGAGCCCGCTCCAATGGTCCAAAGCTCATCCAACCTGGTTGTATAACTGGGGCTCTTAAGCTCTCTCCTCATACCCCAATCAGGTTTTACAGGGACGCTGGCATTCCGCAATGTACCTCGCCTGTTGGCGCTGACGCCGAATTGAACCAGTTGCCGATATGTCACTGACCCAGTCTGATTCCTCGAGAACCATTGCCAACGCTGGATTTCTGCTGCTTGGGGTGGGGCAGTCTTGCGCCAGCACGTGGGTCAGTTCTGTGTTGGCGTCTACACAGTGGGCTACGCTTGTCTTTCCACAGCGGCAATAGCGGGTTTAGAAGGCCACGCCTCCTAATCCACCTGTAGAAACTGATGCAGTTACGCATGTACTCAGAAGCCGTGGCAGGACTGATATGACCAGCATCACGAGCCTTGATAAGCGCCCCACGGTACTGAACAAGACATCGATCAGCCTTTCGAGACGGAAACTCAAACCACTGAAGCCCGCGACTCTCCAAAAACTTCGCGTAGTTCAACAGCCCGTTCAGGTTGCTAGAAACGGTCTTAAGGAGTGCTTCACCATTGGTGACTCTCTCCATAGCCCAGAGATTGGCTTCTCTCCAGGGCAAGCCGTCTTCCCAGAATATTTGTGGTAGTCCTTCGATCACTACACGGGAGCTATTCAGCGAGTAGGTAATCAGGCGGTCTTTGACAGAGAGGTCATGCGGACTGAAGTGAATGTGTTCGACGGTAGGCAAGGGAAATCTCTGTAAGAACAAGCGTCAATGTCCATGGGGACGCCATCTAACTTTGGACGTCCACGGTATGCAACTTATTCTTATCGATGGAGTAGACCTCACTGTCACACACCATCGATTCAATCAGCGTCATGACCCTTTCCGACATTTGGCCGTACAGCGCGTAATTGCTGCTGAACGCCATGATGCCGTGGCGTCGCAACGTGTCCTTGATCTGGAAATAGGGCGCGCCCATTTTGACGAAAGGTTTCGCGTCATAGCTGCGTGCGATGACGCAACCATCGTTGTTACTCAATACCACGATGGGCGTGCTGGCCAGGTCCGGTCGGAAGACACGCTCGCAACTGGCGTAGAAGCTGTTGCAATTCGGCAGGGAATGGCCACCGCCGGCGATGGGACCAAGAAGGGTCGCGCTCATAAACTTGGCCTGAATAGCTACTGTATGGATAGCCAGTTAACTGCGTACTCACTGCGTCGTCAATTTGAGCCGACCAAGTGCCATCTCTAATCCAACCCACACGAATTTGTCGCTCTCAAATACCCAAAGCTTCCAAATTCCTATTTCTTACTGCGCTCAAGACAGCCATCCGGTCTTCTGTACCTGAATCCATATCAGGTACGGTGCCATGCTCCAGATCCTTACCCACCTTAGCGAAACGCGGCGCTGGCTGTTTTCACTGCTACTGTTCTTGTCCACTGCGTCCCACGCGGAGACGTGGGTTATTACAAACCGAGCACATCCAGTATCCGCACCTTCTAGCGCTCGCGTCATCTTCCTGGATGATCAGCAGCGCCTTGAAGAAAAACTTTCCAACCAACTACCCGCCGATCCACGCCAGGCAGAAGCGGCCATTCAACGCTACCTGGTCAGCCCTGCAGGGAAGCATCTGCAAAACGAGCTGGCCCAAGCCCAGCAGGGCGTCACAGACGCCTGGAGCCTGCGAGTCGAAAAACTCCCAGCCGTGGTCGTAGATCGGAGCTACGTCGTGTACGGCGAGCCTGACGTAGCTAAAGCCGTCGCGTTGATTGAACGAGCACGGAGCCTGTCACGATGAGACGCTCACGTTTTGCGATCCGGCCTTTGTCGCTGGCTATCACTTTCAGCCTGTCATTCAGTGCATCGGCTGCGATCAACTCGGCAGCGATTGTTGCCTCGACCCTGTCACCAACCTGCCTGGAATACAAAGTGGTCGGCATCTGCTATTGGCTGCTCTGCACGCCATTCGGATGCAAAGTCAAAACCTCGACCAAGGTTCGTCACTACGTACCGGACGCTGTGGTGTCTGCATATGCAAATACCGGGATGAACCCTTGGATAGAGATGTCACCTCTTGGCACCCCGAATCCGATGGCCCAAGCGGGCAACGACGGCACTACCAATCACGTTGCCGAGAACAACATCATCAAATTCAAGGAAGCCGATGTCATCGGCCATCCAGGTGGTGCGGCGTTGAGTCAGTTTGCCAGCGCCTCGGGCTATGTATGCAAAGGCGCAACCTTACCGCTTGTGCCTTACTTTCTGAGCACCCTTGACCCCATTGCTTGGCGATACGGCGTCCCGGAATCCGTATACCCCGAAGCACTCATTCCGGGCATGCGTGAAGTCGGTAGCCTGCTCTCAGCAAGCAGCTGGGGGAACGTCTACCCGCGTAGCGGCTTCCTTAACCAGACTGACGACTACAAAACGGGCGCAGTTATTGCGCAGCGCGCCGGCGACGTGGTTACCCGCCCAGGCCAGGTCCATGTCTACTTGCCGATGCTCGCCCTTCCCTACCCCGGCTACTGGCCTGCAGGGCCGCTACGCGAAGGTGACGCCTCCACTGGTAAGTGGCAAGAGCTCACCCCAGTCCTCAACCCGACTTGCGCAACCTTTCCCTCCATCGGTCCGAACATCGATGCGCAGGATGGCGGCTACGCCTGGGCACTCTGGCGCCCGTATTCGTGTTGCCAGCGTCGTGGCCAGACTTTCCTCGGCAGTACGGACTTCCAATGAAACAGCGATCGGAGCAAAGCATGAAACTCACTACCTTGGCGATAGGGCTCGCCTGCAGCCTCAGCAGTGCAATAGCGCTCTCTGCTGATCCAATCAACGTCTCATCCTCCGGAAGCGTCATTGGGGACAACGTGCTGTATAGCATTGGCGGCGGCAACGCAGTCACCATGGGGAGCGCAGGCAACATGGATAGTATTTCTGTGGGAGGCGGTTGGAATACCAATCTAATCTGCGGAAACATGAGCCTGAGCACAACCCTTGAAAACCAATTGAATGGTGCAACTTCCGGCTTCAAAAACATCATGAGCTCGGTGGTACAGAGCGCCACCAGCGCCGTGGCTTCGCTGCCGGCACTGATTCTTCAACGTGCGAACCCGGCGCTATACAACCTCATCACCAACGGCATTTTGCAGGCCCGCCTGGACTTCGACCGCTCCAAAGGCACCTGCCGCGCCATTGGCGAAAAGATGGCGGATATCGCCGGCAACCAAATGGGCTGGGGCAAGCTTGCTGAAGGTCAGGCTATGAGTCAGGCGCTAACATCCAACACGGACGCAGTATCGGCGGTGGAACAAGTCGAAAAGAAAGGTGGTAACGATGGCGTCACTTGGGTTGGTGGTGATAGAGCAGGTGGTTCCGGTCAGAAGCCAATTCGTATCGTAGGCGACGTCACCAAGGCGGGCTACAACCTCCTGAACAAGCGCGCGGCCGGCGACACCGCATCCATCAGCAAAGCGAACTGCAACAACGGCATGGTATGCAATGTCTGGTCATCGCCCCAGGAAGCCACCACCTTTGCCAATCGTGTCCTAGGGGAACAACAACAGCAGACCTGTGACAGTTGCCCTAAAACGGTGACAGCCGCAGGCGTCGGCCTCACGCCGCTGATCCAGGAAACGTACGACACCAAGCTGAAGGCCCTGCAGGAACTACTGAGCGGAAGCAAAACGCTGTCGCTAGAAAACCTTGAAGCAGCGAGCAGCAACTCGTTACCCATCACCCGAGGCGTTGTAGCAGCACTCAAGGATGAGCGCGACCAAGACGTACTCGCTCGCCGGCTTGCCTCCGAAGTCGCGTTGTCCGATGTGTTGGAGAAAGCTCTGACCCTGCAGCGCACCTTGATGGCAGGCAGTCGGGAACCGAACGTTGCGGCTAATGACCTCGCCGTCCAGGCAGTCGGCCAGCAGAGTTCCTCGCTGCAACAGGAGATCGGCAACCTCAAAATGGAACTGGACATGCGTCAGCAGCTCGCGAAGAACTCGCCTCTGACCATCATTGAACGCAGCAAAGCACGGGCAGAAGACTCTCGTGGTGTGTCCTCGGGAGCACCAGAAACGGATCGATTAGACCAGTTGCAGTCACCCGCCCAGAATAAACAGTGAGAAAGGCCATGACCGATATGCCGGAGCCTGTCACCGCCCCCAACCGCTCGCTGGTTAGACGAACCGGGAGGAGCATTCTGCTTGTTCTGGGTGTTTTGCTCGCGACTACCGCCCTCGTAGTACTACTCAGCGCTGCCTTGATGAACATGTTCGACAGCGCTGAGCAATGGCAAGCCTGGCGTACCGACCACTACTGGCCGCTCTTTACGTGGCGCCTGATACTTTATATCGCACTGGCCGTTGCCTGGTTCAAATTCAAGGCTCGATTATCGAACTCAGAACGCTCGAAACGGCGCAAAGGCCTGTTGAAGATCGAGGTGATGGTGGTCCTATTATTTCTGATGGTTGAACTGAGCAAGGTGCTGTATCAGGCAGGGGGTGTTCTGTGACGCTCTACACCAATGACTATTTGGAGTACTACCTGACGTTGGTCGGTTGGATCATCAACAATGGTATCTGGGCGATGATTTCAGATACCGGTCTATTCGCCCTCCCCTTCTGCATCATCGTTATTCGAGAGTGGCTGAAAGTCCGTGGTGAGGGGGCCGATGAGGGCAACAAAGGCGTTCTCTCACTGGCACGTATCGAGACCAATATCTACGTTGGGTACATCGTAGTCGCATTCTTCGCTGTACCAGCCGTCAATGTGAGTTTTGATACCTTGGCATTTGACCAGAGTAGAGCTCAGCAATGTCAATACAACTTACCTAAACCCACAGACACAGGCTGGAACACTACATTCAGCTCACTGGCAGGAAAGAGTGCCCAGATGCCCATGTGGTGGGCATTAATGCACGCTTTATCAAAGGGATTAACCAGTGGCGCTGTAGCAGCAATTCCCTGCGGAACTGATCTACGGCAAGTACGCATGGAAGTTAGCAACACCAAGATCAACAACCCGCTATTGGCTCAGGAAATTGGCGACTTCACGCATGATTGCTACGGTCCCTCCCGTGCCAGATTATTCATGCGCCAACCCGAATTGGGAGCGCAAGGGAATGACCCTCGTTTTGCAAAAGAACTCAGCTGGATTGGTTCGCACTATTTATTGAACACCTCGGGGTATTACGACACGGACTACTCCAAAACTCCAAGGGCCTCATGGCCCTATAGCGCATCTCGCGATGTGGGTTTACCACAAGTGAGTGGAGGTGGAGGCTATCCAACTTGCAAACAATGGTGGTCGGATAGCGGAGTGGGACTGCGGGATCGTATCAAGGCTCAAGTGTCGCCGGACCTCATGACCAAAATGCTCGGCTGGGCAAAGTGGCTATCCCCGGAAGATGTGACTGACTCGCTTGTTCGGCAACTGGTCTCGCCGTCGAACCAGGTGAAAGGGGATGTTTATACGGATTACGGGGGGCAAATCAACGGAACCGTTTGGAATGGAGCAGCCCGGGCAGCGGGGACTCTTGGAGTTGCATTAGGATCTATGGCCTATTTCCCAGCGATGGACATGGTTCGCCAAGCGCTACCGATGGTCATGGCTTTTTTGAAAATGGCGATGGTGATCTGCATTCCGTTGGTATTAATCGTCGGAGCTTACCAACTTCAAGTTGCTATGACCTTGACCGTAACTTTTTTTGCCCTGATCTTCGTAGACTTCTGGTTTCAACTAGCAAGATGGGTAGACAGCACAATACTCGATGCATTGTATGGAGCAGGATCCCCATATCTTTCATTTGATCCTGTAATGGGATTGAACACTGCCACTCAGGATGCAATTTTAAACTTCGTGATGGGAGCAATGTTCATTATTCTGCCAGTGTTTTGGATGGGCGCCCTAGGTTGGGCGGGAGTTAAGGCAGGCTCAGTACTGGGCGGGCTACAAACAGGTACAGATGGGGTTCAAAAAGCTGGCTCCCAAGGGGGTGGACTAGCGAAACAGGCCCTGGGTGACATTTCAAGCAAAAAAACTTAGAAGATTGGTCAAGTTAGTGAGGATGTGTTAGCGGCATCCTCAACTATTCATCATCAGAGTCAATCCGTGCACCGTTCGAATATTGACCATAACCAGATAGGCCGTATCGAAAGCCATCTTCCGACTCAACGGCCCCAGGCTGACCTTCTAGGACAGAAAAATCCCCTTTCACGATTGCTAGCAATATCAGTACTGTGGCCAGGACACCCATGAATACACTGGCAATCCAATGAAACATCCCCGCTGAAAAATACAACAGCACCAACGCCACCGCCAAACGCTTGACACAACGCAACATGCGGCTCTGACTGCACCAAACGAGGCGCGCAACCTGACCCAGGCCATAGCCTAAGCGACTTGCTACTCCCTGAGAGGTCTGCGTGGTCATGGTGCGTCTCCTTCTAACCCCATCTAGGGGCGATATGACATTACTTATAATACCGTTTTTTCTCTGCCGCAAGGTCATGAGACAAACGGCCGTTACCGTTGGCACCTAGCGCCGTCCCATTATCGCTGCAGAAATGGCCCAAAAGGTAAAGGGTTCTGTAGAAGCGAATGGAATGGTTCACAAGGGTAAAAGCCTTACCCGAAAGGGCCGCTTTCAGCGGGAAAAGGTCCCATCAAATCAACGCATCTCCCGCGTCGAATACATTTCAACTAACTCGTCTTCTGTAAAATTACTAAGCAAAGAAAAGTATTCAGCTCTGGACTCAACCGTCAACGGTTGGATAGAACCTAAATTAATAAGAGTTTAAACTGCCTGGTCAGGAGTCATTTCGCTAGTGAGTGGAGCTCTCTGCCCAGAGTAATAAACCTTGTCTGACGCAATAGCTACGTCCAGCAAGTTTCGTACTTCACCATAACGAGGGGGACGCGCAGCGGTTAAAAAAACCCCATCAAAAACGACCAAGACGCTGTCAACGTGAGGAATAATATATTTAGCTAAGGCGACAACCAAAGGAAGGTTGTTGTCCCACCTTGCTTCTTCATCGTCAAGATCATTCCCTACGCTAGCAAAAAGAATGATCTCGTCACACTTATTGTCACGTATCAAATCACAAAGTGCCCAAACATTATCAGAGGTTGATTTCGTAGCGTAGCGAAGTGAAACCATCAATTTTTTCCTCACATGGTCGATCTGCGGCACCGTGCCCTTAGACCGAAACGACGATAATTCTGCATTCCTTTCTCCGTCACCACCATAGAAAGATGGCTCTTCGCCAAAAGAAATACCCGAGACCACCAGTGATCCTTTCCCCTTGCTCGCCCCCCTTTGATAGGAGAAAAGCCTGCCCCATGAATCTTTTACGGAGCAGGCGATGTTCTCTATTTTCCGCCGCAAAAAAGCGCTACCCGCCCAAAGCCCCTCCCCTAACGGCTTTATACAGCCGGTCTCTAGCCAAGCACTGCTGGCATCGCCACGCCGTCAAAAACTACTGGAGAACATTTGGCAGCGCGCATCGTTATCTCGCTCACAGTTTGTCGAGCTGTATCGGCGTCCACTTGAGCGCTACGCGGAGTTGGTCCAGCAGCTCCCTGCTTCGCAAAACCACCATCATGCACACCCTGGAGGCATGCTGGATCACGGGCTTGAAATCGTCGCCTATGCCTTGAAAATTCGACAGAGCTATCTGCTACCTATAGGCGCACCGCCGGAGTCTCAATCAGCACAGGCTGAGGCCTGGACTGCCGCCGCGGCTTATGGCGCTCTGATACACGACCTGGGCAAGATCGCCGTCGACGTGCACGTCGAGCTGGTAGGAGGTAAAACCTGGCACCCCTGGCACGGTCCAATCGATCGTCCCTATCGATTCCGCTACGTGAAAGGACGCAACTACCAACTTCACGGAGCCGCTGCCGCACTGATCTACGCGCAGATACTCTCCTCAGAAATCTTGGATTGGCTCAGTAATTTCCCTGAAGTGTGGTCGCAGTTAATCTTCATTTTGGCTGGTCAGTACGAACATGCCGGCATTTTGGGCGAGATCGTGGTCAAGGCCGATCAGGCGTCCGTCGCACAGGAACTCGGTGGAAATCCAGCCCGCGCGCTATCCGCGCCCAAACAGTCTTTGCAGCGTCAATTGGCAGATGGGTTGCGTCACCTGGTCCGAGATACATTCAAACTGAATCAACCCGATGGACCGTCAGATGGTTGGCTGACACAGGATGCTCTTTGGCTGGTTAGCAAGCCAATTGCTGATCAATTGCGAGCCTATTTGCTGACCCAAGGCGTTGAAGGCGTACCCAGTTCGAATGCGCCTTTCTTCAACATGCTGCAAGATCAGGGGGTAATCCAAACCAATGCCCAAGACAAGGCAATCTGGAAAGCTACGATAGACAATGGTCGTGGCTGGCGAAACACTTTCACCCTGCTGAAGCTCTCACCGGCACTGATCTGGAATGATCCAAATGATCGGCCCACAGCTTACGCTGGGACCCTTGAGGTGGAAGCTGGCAACCCGGCAGAAGACTCTCCAGCTGAAAATAACGTCGCCACACCGGCAAAAAAGTTGCCTACGGACATTCAATCCAGCCCTGTGCCGGCGCCTTTAGCACCGGCACAGCCATCACCGTTCGAACTCCCGCAGCATTCCTCGAGCAGTAGCGAGGAATTTGACGAGCTACTGGCGCTCCTTGATAACATCAATGAGCTATCAGAAGACACCAAAAACAAAGAGGTCTCAGCGGCACATACCGCGCCTCCGAAACTGGATGACATCCAGCCTTCCCAAACCTCCAATCAAGGAGGTGCGCCTCTAGCAATAATCGAAGAAGTCACCCCGATGCCTAGCAATAACACCGAGATCGGTCAGGGATTTGTTGAATGGCTTAAGAAAGGCATCGCATCCCGGACCATTATTATCAACGATACCAAAGCGCTGGTTCACACCGTAGCAGGGACCGCTATGCTGGTAACGCCTGGAATATTCAAGCGCTACGTCCTTGAGTTCCCCCACATCGAACAGCAGGCCAAAGTACAGCAAGTCAGCGCCTGGCAGCTGGTTCAGCGCAGTTTCGAGAAACAAAAACTTCATCGAAAAACGCATAAGAGTCTGAATATTTGGACCTGCGACGTTGTTGGACCTCGAAAATCCAAGCAGCTCAAGGGGTACCTACTTCTAGACCCGCGAACAATCTTCTCTGAGGTCCCCTTCGACAATATCAGCCTGTCCTTGAAGTCAGAAGTAACGGAGCCGCCACAATGACGACGCCCTCGAATCTGACGGAGGAATACATCTTTGCCCATGATCTACGACCTGCCAGTGCAAAGATCTATCGTGCCTCGACCAAAGCACTACTTAAGCATTTCCGAACGGCCTCAGTTGAGGAGATAGATCATCGTGCGGTTCTGGCATGGCGAAAAAAAGTCCTTGAGAATGGATTATCCAAACGCAGCTGGAACACCTATTCAAATCACCTTCGAACTGTTTGGGGATACGCCATAGAACACGGCCTGATGACCCATACCTCGATCAACCCATTCAAGAAAACCAGCGTTATCCCACCAAAGCGAGCCAGCAAGACAATCAATGGAGACGCTATCCAACGAGCACGCAACTGGCTCACATCCCTTGTAGGCCAAGAACGTTGTACGCATGAACGCAGCCAGATAACACCAGCATGGTTCTGGCTCAGCGTTTTCGAGATGTTTTATTACACAGGCATACGCCTGAATGCCCTGCTGTGCCTGCGCTACAAAGATATCGACTGGGACAGCCAGATGATCTTGGTCCGCGGTGAAACAGAGAAGACCCATCGGGAGTTTTTCCTCCCCATTATGGAAGGACTCGCTCCACACTTATCCAGGATCCTGGGGGAGGCCGAGAAAATTGGTTTTTCACCAGACGATCAGCTGTTCAACGTCAACAGATTCTCTCGTCACTTCCATGGCAAGGAAATGAACATCGACCAGGTGGAGTCAATGTACGGCAAGCTCACCGATAAGATCGGCGTGCGCATGACCCCTCACCGCTTCAGGCACACATTAGCAACAGACCTGATGAAGCAGCCTGAGCGAAACATTCATCTCACGAAAAGCCTGCTGAATCACTCGAATCTAGCGACAACGATGAATTACATTGAGGCGGACTACGACCATATGCGTGCTGTTCTGCATGAGCGAAGCCTGGCTCAGGGCGCTCTAAGCCGAGTGAGACGGGTTGATCCAAGTGGCACACCCTCTACCCCCTTACCCGCCAAGATAGGTGTGCATTCACAGGAAACCGCTCAACCAGAGCCCAAGAAGTTGCCAGCTCCACAACAACCTACCAGCACAGAGGTCAGTATTGATCGGCCGACCAAGTCGACTGGCCGAGGCGCGCTACAGAGGGCTCTCGAGCTCGCATCTGCGCAACTGCATCGCGAGTCAATGACATGCTCTATGGACCCACCAGTAGATCAAGTAGCGCAGAGTCTACTATTGACGCTAATGGCGAGCGGGCTTGGTGCCGGCACATTCAGGAAACGCACCTCAACTGAGCATTCAATGCGAAGCTCATCATTTTCTCGAGCATCGCCCTAGTACGCTCATAAGCAAAGCGCACTGCCTGTAGCGAATTCTGGTTGGCCAGAGGCTTTCGCTTGCCCGGAGTAAAGCGCTATGTCGAAATTCGGCTTTTTTCAGACGAACGGTACGACTTTGCTCAATGACACAAAAAAAGGCGCCATAAAGGCGCCTTTTTTCATTGAATATGGTCGGGGTAGGGGGATTCGAACTCCCGACATCCTGCTCCCAAAGCAGGCGCGCTACCGGACTGCGCTATACCCCGGAATGCACATCGCAAAACCGATGCACATTGACATCATGACGAACCGAAACTACTGTTCGCCTCAGACGGCTGCATGTCTACGGCGATATCTAAGTGCTGTAACACTTTCCAAAACCGTAAAACCGCCTCTATCAGAGCTAATACCTCTGATTCTAAGATTTGATTCCAGCGCTAACTGGTCTCAAAAATGGTGGGTCGTGTGGGATTCGAACCTACGACCAATTGGTTAAAAGCCAACTGCTCTACCAACTGAGCTAACGACCCAAATATGGTCGGGGTAGGGGGATTCGAACTCCCGACATCCTGCTCCCAAAGCAGGCGCGCTACCGGACTGCGCTATACCCCGGTTTGAAATTGGCTCCGTGACCAGGACTCGAACCTGGGACCCAATGATTAACAGTCATTTGCTCTACCGACTGAGCTATCACGGAACTACATATTTCAAAGTTACTGCTGTGTTGCTTCCTCTTCGACCCTGTCCGTATCGCTACGTTAGCGTCTCTGAGGCGCGCTATTCTACAATCTTAAAAACCCCTGTCAACCCTTTAAATTGCTTTTAAGACAATGATTTGCGCTTCTTTCTGATTTCTTCTTGGGGAGAAGAAACCCGTGGGCTGACGTTGCTGCGGGGCGCACTTTACAAGCCTTTGCCTTACAGTTCAACGCCCTATCGAAAAAAAAGGCCCCGCAATGCGGGGCCTTCTCTGGCTGCGCCAAGCACAGGCCTTAATGGAAGACGATTTCGTCGTCTTTCACCGTCGCCGTGACGCGGGTGCCAGGCATAAAGCTGCCCGACAGAATCAGCTGCGCCAGTGGGTTCTCGATCCAGCGCTGGATCGCACGTTTGAGTGGCCGTGCGCCATATACTGGGTCGTAACCGACCGCGATCAGCTTGTCCAACGCTTCGCTGCTCAGCTCCAGGTCCAACTCGCGCTCAGCCAGACGGCTACGCAGGCGGCCCAACTGGATTTCGGTAATGCCCGCGATCTGATCCCGCGCCAGAGGCTCGAAGATCACCACTTCGTCGACCCGGTTGATGAATTCCGGACGGAAGTGCGTGGTCAACGCGTCCATCACCGCCGCACGCTGGGCTTCACGATCACCCACCAATTCCTGGATCTGTGCCGACCCCAGATTGGAAGTCATCACGATCACCGTATTGCGGAAGTCCACCGTGCGCCCGTGGCTGTCCGTCAAGCGACCATCTTCCAGCACCTGCAGCAAGATGTTGAACACATCCGGATGCGCCTTCTCGACCTCATCCAGCAGGATCACCGAGTAAGGCTTGCGCCGCACGGCTTCGGTCAGATAACCGCCCTCTTCGTAACCCACATAGCCTGGTGGCGCACCGATCAGACGAGCCACCGAGTGTTTCTCCATGAATTCGGACATATCGATCCGCACCATGGCCTCTTCAGTATCAAAGAGGAACTCGGCCAGGGCCTTGCACAACTCGGTCTTACCCACGCCGGTTGGGCCGAGGAACATGAACGAGCCACTTGGACGGTTCGGGTCAGATAAGCCTGCACGCGAACGCCGTACCGCGTTGGACACCGCCACCACTGCCTCTTCCTGGCCGATGACGCGCTGATGCAATAGGCTTTCCATCTTAAGCAACTTGTCGCGCTCGCCTTCGAGCATCTTCGACACGGGAATACCGGTCCACTTGGAGACCACTTCGGCAATTTCTTCCTCGGTCACCTTGCTGCGCAGCAACTGGTTCTCAGGCTTGCCATGCTGGTCGACCATCTGCAGGCTGCGCTCCAGGTCCGGGATCACCCCGTACTGCAACTCGGCCATGCGGTTCAGGTCACCTTTACGGCGCGCCGCTTCCAGTTCCTGGCGGGACTGCTCGATCTTTTGCTGGATCTGCGCCGAGCCCTGTACTTCGGCTTTTTCCGAGGTCCAGATTTCTTCGAGGTCCGAATACTCGCGTTCCAGGCGGACAATTTCTTCCTGAAGTTTTTCCAGGCGTTTCTTGGCCGCTTCGTCTTCTTCTTTCTTCAGCGCCTGGGATTCGACTTTCAGTTGAATCAGGCGGCGATCCAGGCGATCCAGCACTTCCGGCTTGGAGTCGATCTCCATACGGATGCGGCTGGCCGCTTCGTCGATCAGGTCGATAGCCTTGTCCGGCAACTGGCGATCGGTGATATAGCGGTGGCTCAACTTGGCCGCCGCAATGATCGCACCGTCGGTGATCGCCACCTTATGGTGGACCTCATAGCGCTCTTTCAGGCCACGCAGGATCGCGATGGTGTCTTCTTCGCTCGGCTCTTCCACCAGTACTTTCTGGAAGCGACGCTCAAGGGCTGCGTCCTTCTCGATGTACTGACGGTATTCGTTAAGCGTGGTCGCACCGACGCAGTGCAACTCACCCCGCGCCAAGGCGGGCTTGAGCATATTGCCGGCGTCCATGGAGCCTTCGCCCTTACCGGCGCCAACCATGGTGTGCAATTCGTCGATGAACAGAATGATCTGTCCTTCCTGCTTCGACAATTCGTTAAGCAGAGATTTGAGGCGCTCTTCGAACTCACCCCGGAACTTGGCACCGGCAATCAGCGAGCCCATATCCAAAGACAGCAGGCGCTTGCCTTTGAGACCGTCCGGCACCTCACCATTAATGATGCGCTGGGCCAGGCCCTCGGCAATCGCGGTTTTACCCACGCCAGGTTCACCGATCAACACCGGGTTGTTCTTGGTGCGACGTTGCAACACCTGGATGGTGCGACGGATTTCGTCGTCACGGCCGATCACCGGGTCGAGCTTGCCTTCTTCGGCACGCTTGGTCAGGTCGACGGTGTATTTGTCCAGGGCCTGGCGCGACTCCTCGTGGTTGGGGTCGTTGACCGCTTCGCCGCCACGCAGGTTGTTGATGGCGTTTTCCAGGGCTTTCTTGCTCACGCCCTGGCCCAGCAACAATTTGCCGAGTTTGCTGTTGTCGTCCATGGCGGCGAGCAGCACCAGTTCGCTGGAGATGAACTGGTCACCTTTCTGCTGGGCCAGGCGGTCAGCCTGGTTGAGCAGGCGCGCCAGATCCTGGGACATATTCACGTCGCCGGTGGGATTCTGGATTTTCGGCAGTTGGTCGAGCTCTTTGCTCAACTCCTTGCGCAGGCTATTAACGTCAAAGCCCACCTGCATCAGCAAGGGTTTGATAGAACCACCTTGCTGTTCCAGGAGCGCCTGCATCAAGTGCGCAGGCTCAATGGCCGGATGGTCGAGGCCCACCGCCAAGGATTGAGAGTCGGACAAGGCCAACTGTAATTTGCTGGTTAAACGATCAATACGCATTAGTCACCTTCCTTTTGAGCAGGCCGGAGCTATGAACAAACACATCCTGAATGAAGAAACCTGCCAGATACCCTTATAGATGGGGTGAATTCTGGGCGTTTCAAGCGGCGCACGGTTGATACAGGTCAGGACAGTCTAGCGTTCAAGCCAGATAAGGGAGGCGAATCGGCCCGTACGCGGGCTGCGGCGATAAGAAAAGAAACGCGGGTCGGTCACAGTGCACAAACCGCCACCATACACAGCGCTAACACCGCGCGCTGCCAGACGCAGGCGCGCCAGCTGGTAGATGTCGGCCATGAATTTGCCGGGGTTGCGGCCGGGAACAAAGGCTTCAGCAGTGGCCGGCAGTTGCTGCATGAACGCTTCACGCACTTGCGGGCCGACCTCAAAGGCTTGTGGGCCAATGGCAGGGCCGAGCCAGACCAGAACGTCTTCGGGTGCGGTATCCAGGCTTTCGAACGCGGCCTCCAGCACGCCGGCCGCCAAACCACGCCAACCGGCATGGGCTGCGGCAACCCGGGTGCCCGCCCGATTACAGAACAGCGCCGGCAGGCAATCGGCTGTCATAGACGTGCAGGCGATACCAGCGGTGCCGGTCCAACTGCCGTCAGCCTCGACAGTAAGGCCCGGATCGGCCTCAACCACGTGAGTACCATGGACTTGGCGCAACCAGGCAGGCTGGATATCGAAGGCGTCACTCAGCCGACGGCGATTTTCAAGGACCGCCTCAAGGCTGTCCTCGACATGATCGCCCAGGTTGAGGCTGTCGAACGGCGCCAGGCTGACGCCGCCCGCACGGGTGGTAACACAGGCTTTTACCCGAGCCGGCGCGGGCCAGTCAGGTATCAGCCAGTCACTCATCCGACAAACGCCTCGCGATCCTGCTTGAGCAGCGACAGCAGCCAGACCAGATCGTCCGGCAGGGGCGATTCCCAGCTCATACGCTTACCGCTCGTCGGATGATCCAGTTCCAGGAAGCGTGCATGCAGTGCCTGGCGCGGGAACGTCTTGAGCGACTCAACCATGGTCTGGCTGGCCGCTGGCGGAATACGGAAGCGGCCACCGTAGGCAGGATCGCCGACCAACGGGAAGTTGATATGCGCCATGTGCACGCGAATCTGGTGGGTACGCCCGGTTTCCAGCTTGACCCGCACATGGGTGTGGGAGCGGAAACGTTCCAGCACACGGTAGTGGCTGACGGCCTGCTTGCCACCTTCCATCACCGCCATACGCTGGCGCTGCTGGCCGTGACGGCCAATGGGTGCGTTGATCTTGCCACCGGCTACAACGACGCCGATCACAATGCACTCATAGATGCGGCTGACGCTGCGGCTCTGCAATTGCGTAACCAGTTGCGTCTGCGCCTGAATGGTCTTGGCTACCACCATAAGGCCGGTGGTGTCCTTGTCCAGACGGTGCACGATGCCGCAGCGCGGCACATTGATGATGTCCGGCACGTGGTGCAACAGGGCATTGAGCAAGGTGCCATCAGCGTGCCCGGCGGCCGGGTGAACCACCAGGCCCGCGGGTTTGTTGATGACCAGGATGTCGTCGTCTTCATAGACGATATCCAGCTCGATGTCCTGGGCAACCCATTCTCCCTGGGCTTCCTGCTCGGCAGTCAGCTCAAGAATCGCACCGCCATGGACTATGTCTCGCGGGCGGATAACCGCTCCATCCACAGTCAGGCGGCCGTCTTTGATCCAGGCGGAAAGGCGCGAGCGCGAGTGCTCAGCGAATAATTGTGCGGCGACTTGATCGAGGCGTTGGCCGCCCAATTCGGACGGCACCTCTGCGCGAAGTTCAATTTTATCGGACATGCTCAGACTAGGCGTGGCGTAGCCTTTGGTTTCGGCTGCGCGCTTGTGGTTAAATACGGCGTCTTTTGCCCCGAGGCTTTCAACGGGGCGCTCATCATAACAGGACGGCCCCGCCCAAGACAGCGGCCGTCATAGGGACGCAAGCCGCCATGCAAGTGAAACACCTGCTGCTGATCGCCATCCTCGCCATGACTGCTGCTTGCTCGTCAACAAAGGACGTCGTCGACGAAAACCTGAGCGAAGTCGAGCTGTACCAGCAAGCTCAGACAGACTTGGACAATAATAGCTTCACCAGCGCCACAGCGAAGCTGAAGGCATTGGAGTCGCGTTACCCGTTCGGCCGCTATGCCGACCAGGCCCAGCTTGAGCTGATCTACGCCAACTACAAGAACGCCGAGCCGGAAGCTGCCAAGTCCGCTGCCGAGCGTTTCATCCGCCTGCACCCGCAGCACCCGAACGTGGACTACGCCTACTACATGAAGGGCCTGACCTCGTTCGACCAGGATGTTGGCCTGCTGGCGCGCTTCCTGCCGCTGGACATGACCAAGCGCGACCCGGGCGCTGCCCGCGACTCCTATAACGAGTTCGCCCAGCTGACCAGCCGCTACCCAAACAGCCGCTACGCGCCGGACGCCAAGCAGCGCATGATCTACCTGCGCAACCTGCTGGCTTCGTACGAGATCCACGTGGCCCACTACTACCTGACCCGTCAGGCTTATGTGGCCGCCGCCAACCGTGGCCGCTATGTGGTGGAAAACTTCCAGGAAACCCCGTCCGTGGGTGACGGCCTGGCCGTGATGACCGAGGCTTACCAGCGTCTGCACCTGGACACCCTGGCGACTACCAGCCTGGAAACCCTGAAGCTCAACTACCCTGACCACCCTAGCCTGAAAGACGGCCAGTTCGTGCCTCAGGTTGACGAAGCGGACAACCGTTCGTGGCTGAGCAAGTACACCCTGGGCCTGATCGAGTCCCGTCCACCGCTGCCGCCGGGTGAAACTCGCGCCAACCAGGACGTGATCAAGCAGTACCAGGACGCCAAGGACGCCATTCCTTCGGAGCTCAAGCCGCACGACGAGAACGGCGATGTGATCGAAGAAGAAGAGCCGCAGGCCCTGGGCAACAACCAGGACCGCTCGTGGTTCAGCTACATGACCTTTGGTGTGTTCGACTGATTGTTCGACGCAACGCGAAAGGGAGCTCTGAAGGAGCTCCCTTTTTTATGAGCGAGTATTTATTGCCCTGTGCGCCCGTGTTCACCTTGGCTAAACTGGCGCATTCCTTGTCGAGAAACTGCCCATCATGCTTCGTCTACTGTTCTGGATTGCCGTCATTGCTGTCGCGGTATGGTTCTGGCGCAAATTCAAAAACCCTGCCGCTCGCCAGCAACGGCCTGCCGAGCCGGATGCGGCCCTGATGGTGCGTTGCGCCCACTGTGGCGTGCACCTGCCGCAGGACCGCGCACTGAGTTCACGCCAGGAATGGTACTGCACCCAGGCGCACCTGGAACAAGGGCCAAAGTCTATCCAGCGTTGAGGCGACCTGCGGGGGCGTAAGGCACTGGATCGATGATCGGAACCCGCGCCAGCAGCAAGTCGGTGAACAACTGGCAAGAGGCTGGTGCGAGTACCAGACCATTGCGGTAATGCCCGCAATTGAGCCACAACCCCTTGAACCCAGGGACCTCACCGATAAACGGTATACCTTCGGGTGAGCCAGGCCGCAAACCGGCCCAATGCCCGACCACCTCGGCGTCCGCCAAGGCGGGAATCAGCTCCACCGCAGACGCCTTGAGGCTTTCCTGCGCGGTGTCGGTTGGTGTCTTGTCGAATCCTTCATGCTCCAACGTGCTGCCGATCAGGATGTGCCCATCCCGCCGCGGGATCGCATAACGCCCCTTGGCCAGGACCATGCTGGATAAAAAGTCGGACGCGCATTTGTACAGGATCATTTGGCCTTTGACCGGCTCCACGGGTAGCCCCAGGCCCAGCGTACCCAACAATTGTCCGCTCCAGGCGCCGGCCGCGAGCACCACCTGATCCCCCAAAACCTGGCCCGTAGCGGTATTCACACCCACCACCCTGCCATCGCCGAGCACAAAGCCCGACACATCGCATTGCTCGCGAATCGTCACGTTCGGCAACACCAGCAGGGCCGCCTTCAGTGATTTGACCAGGCGCGGGTTGCGTACGTTGGCCACATCGGCCATGTAGATCGCCTGGGAATAGCCGCCCCCCAGCACCGGTACCGCGTCATGGGCCGCCGATACGTCCACCTTGCTCAACGGTCGCCCTTCACGGGCAGCCCAAGCCAGTGCTTGCGCTTCGTCATCCAGGTCGAGCCAATACAACCCCGTGGTATGTACCTCTGGATCGACGCCGGTCGCAGCAAACAGCCGTTGCGCCAGTTGCGGATAAAAATCCTGGGACCAATGGGCCAAGGCAGTGACCGCCTGGCTATAGCGCCACGGGTACAACGGCGAGACAATCCCACCGCCCGCCCAGGAAGACTCTTGCCCAAGCCCACCGCGCTCCAGCAGTGTGACCGCCTGGCCCTCACTGGCGAGGTTGTACGCCGTCAACAGCCCGATTACTCCGCCGCCGACAATCACCACTTGCTGTTGCTTAGCCATCATTTGATCCAGCCGATAAAGAGGGAAAGGCGCGCCCGGCGCCCATTCTTCAAGCACGCTCATCCTTGCCCCCAGCAGACCTTGGGCGACATTTCAGGCCCCGCTCCCGGGTTGCCGCGCATACCGGTGCTGGTCAAGCTGAATGCTGCGCAAGCGTCGTTCGCCATGACCGAGTCCGTAGCGGGTGTGGCGAGCAGGTCAAAATCCTGAGGGTTGAGGACGGCACTGATTCTATAATGATCATTACCCGCGCTGACGTCGCCTGCATCAATAAAAGTGCCGTTCCTCGTATAAGAACGCTCCAGGTGCTGGGCCTGTTCGCTCAACAACGCGACGATCTGCGCCCGATACACCTTCTTCACCTGGCCGAGGTACCCGGGATACGCAATCCCAACCAGCAACGCGATGATCGCCACGACCATCAGTAGCTCAATCAGGGTAAAACCCTGGCTCTCCTTGCCCATTCGATTGCTCCTTATTGAAGTTGCCGCCATAAGACCCGTCGAAACTTGACGCGGCCGCCCTCCTCTACCCGTGCATAGACCGTCTCCAGCACCGTGCGCGATTGCCCCGCGAGACCGACCGAAGTGACCCGAAAAAGCGTGGCTGGAGAACGGGGCGGCAAGTGAGCCAGCCCTTCACCCTCCCCAAGGGACTGAATGCCATAAAACCCATTCTTCGAGGCAAGCCAGGTGACCGCCGAGACAGGGTTCGTCCCGGCCGCCGTCAAGGAAGACGCTTCAGCAGGCGGCGCACAGCGGATGATCGAGTGACAGACAGGCATCGCCTGGCCAACCCTCTGCACGGCCGACTCTCCCAACCTCAGGCCGCTTTCGGCAGATTGAAACGATTGATTGCGATGCCACAGGCTGCTCGCGACTTTTTGCTGGGAGACCGCAGCCTGTATCGATGACAGTCCCAGCTGCGACAGCACCAACAGGAACACCAGACTGATCAGCAGCACCATCCCGGTCTGCTCTACTCGAATGCCACCATGCTTGGTCATTGCGCCTACCCCAGCCGATTTCGCAGTGCTGCCACGACACTGTAGGTCTGGTCCTTCACCCGCCCAGCGGGGTCTTGAAGGGTCATGAGGATGCGCACGCTGCGTATCAGCGACTCATCGGCCGGATGGCTGTCATAGCGCACCACAACCGTTGATGCCGAGGTGGCCGCCATGCCGAAGCTGACGTCGAATGCCCGCACGTTATCCATCAATACTGCCCTGGCCGGTGCTGCCGGGGTACTGATCTTCAACTGGCCCGATTCGTAGGTGTAGGTAAGTTGGCGTATGCCAAAGCGAAGCTGGCCAGGTTCGACAACGGGTGGTGTGCCGGCATAAGCCCTGGCCGCCCCCTTGCAGTCGGACAACACTGTCCAGTCCGGCTTGCCGACGCCATCGCCGACATTCGCGGTCACCAGCGTCAGTGACTTCGCACTCCCCGCCGCTTCCCAGCTTATCGGCCGATCAAAGGCAGCCGGAGCATTGTCGATAGCGGCCACGGCCAAACAGCCCAGCATGCCTGCCTGGCGAATATCCTGGGTGATCTTGCTCAGCACAAACCGCGCATCATCCTGCAGCACCATGGCAGCCTGCTGGCTGGCATGGGTCAACCGTGAGCTGATCAGTATCTGGCTCGCCCCAAGTATCAGGACCAACCCGATGGCGAGCGCCAGCAACACTTCCACCAGGCTGAAACCTCGCGCAAGGCGCTTCATTGCGACACTCCCTGTTCATTGCTGATGCGGCTGGTCAGGGTGAAGGTTTCCCGCGCCCCTGGACGATTTGCTGCCCGGGCATCCGCCCAACTGATGCTGATGGTGACCTCTTGCCCGTTCACCACCACTGAACCTTTGGCATCCTCGCCGGCAAAACCCATGATATTGGCCTCGAAATCGTGCAGGTCCAGGTCACGCACGCTGGCGGCGGCAGTGTTGGGTGGCGCCAACTCCGCCCTGCCCCACGTGTAATCGGCGCCAGCATTGGTGCGAATGCGGTCGAGCATGTCGTAGGCAATAAAGCTGGCTTGGCTAGTCATCCTGGCGCTGTTGGTGTACTTGAGCGCGTTGAGTTGCAGCACCGCAGCGCCCATCAGGCCGATCGCCAAAATCAACAGCGCTACCAGCACCTCGACCAGCGTCATGCCGGATTGGCGCGAGTGCGCAACGCGCAGGAATCGGTTCGGGCAGGCAGGCATTTCCGTCGTCATCCATGTCGAAGGCCGGAGAAAAAAGCAGGCAAGACCTGCTGTGCGATCCAAGACTAGCGCCGGTTTTCGAGCGGCGCTGCTCCCGGAACAAAGGGAAATACTTTGGACATAAAGGCCATCATCCGGCGTCAAGGACCAAGCGCTATACCTAGAAAACCCACTCGTGCCCAAGGAGGGAACGCACATGAAACAACGAGGATTTACCCTGATTGAAATGCTGCTGGGCCTGATCGTCACCAGTTTTCTCGCACAACTGGCCGTACCTGGTTTCAAGGGTTTACTTGAATCACAGCAACGACAAAGCGCGGCCCAATCACTCGCCTCCGGGCTGCGTTACGCACGCACCGAAGCCATCGCACGCAACCGGGCGGTGGTCATTCATGCAAAGGGCGAGGACTGGAGCCTGGGATGGCGCGTGATACTGGATGTGAGTGGACGCGGCCACCTGGATGACGACAATCCAGTATTGCTGGAGCGCGAGGACAATGGGCGCGTGCCGGTGGCTGGTAATGGCCCGGTTACGAGCCACGTGCGCTTCAGCGGCTTGGGGGAGCCGGTGTTCGCCGGTGGGGGATTTCGTGCCGGCACCGTGCATGTGTGTGACAACGAGCAGGCACAGAGCCTGTATCAGATCGTGCTGGCCCCCAGCGGGCGCGTCAGCCTGCGCAGTGACAAGACCGAACAGGCGTTATGCCGAGGCTATTCCAGCACCCTGGCCGTCAGAGCAGCGAGCGGACCCGCAGCTCCTTGGGCATGGAGAACGTGATGTTTTCTTCACGGCCCGCCAACTCATCGGCGCCGGTGGCGCCCCAGGCTTGCAACTGTTGGATCACACCGCGCACCAGTACTTCCGGAGCGGAGGCGCCCGCCGTGATGCCGATACGCTCGACACCGTCGAACCAGCTGCGCTGCATGTCTTCGGCGCCGTCGATCAGGTACGCCGGTGTAGCCATGCGCTCGGCCAGCTCGCGCAAGCGGTTGGAGTTGGAACTGTTAGGGCTGCCGACCACCAGCACTACATCGCATTCGTCCGCCAGTTGCTTGACCGCATCCTGGCGGTTTTGCGTGGCATAGCAGATGTCATCCTTGCGGGGGCCGCCAATAGCAGGAAATCGCGTGCGCAGGGCATCGATAACGCGACTGGTATCGTCCATGGACAAGGTAGTCTGGGTGACGAAAGCCAGGCGATCGGGATTGTGCACTTGCAAGTTGGCAACGTCCTTTTCGTCTTCCACCAGGTAGATGGCGCCGCCGTTGCTGGCATCGTACTGGCCCATGGTGCCTTCGACTTCCGGGTGACCGGCATGGCCGATCAGGATGCATTCGCGACCGTCGCGGCTATAACGCGCCACTTCAATGTGCACCTTGGTCACCAGCGGGCAGGTGGCATCGAACACTTTAAGGCCACGGCCGGCCGCTTCGGTACGCACGGCCTGTGACACGCCATGGGCACTGAAGATGACGATAACGTCGTCGGGTACCTGGTCGAGTTCTTCGACAAAGATCGCACCGCGTGCGCGCAGGTCTTCGACCACGAACTTGTTATGCACGACTTCGTGGCGCACATAAATCGGCGGCCCGAAGACTTCCAGGGCGCGGTTGACGATTTCGATCGCCCGGTCCACACCAGCGCAGAAGCCACGGGGGTTGGCGAGTTTGATTTGCATGCTGTGCCTCGTGCCTTGCAGCCACTTGGGTCAGGTTTGACGCTGACCGTATGAGCAATGGGATCAAAGGTGGGAGCGGGCTTGCTCGCGAATGCGGTGGGTCAGCCTAATAACTCGGTGGCTGACACTGCGCATTCGCGAGCAAGCCCGCTCCCACATTTTAGACCGTGTACGGTCAGTTACAGCGCTTTGACGCCGATAATCTCGACGTCAAAGGTCAGCGTCTTGCCAGCCAACGGATGGTTGAAATCGATGGTCACTTGCGCATCATCGAAGGCTTTAACCACACCAGGCAATTCGGTATTCGCCGCATCATTGAAGATCACCAGCAAGCCTTCCGACAGGTCCATGCCTTCGAATTGCGAACGTGGAATGATCTGCACGTTTTGCGGGTTGGGTTGGCCGAAGGCGTTTTCCGGCAGGATCTGCAGGTTGCGCTTGTCGCCCGCCTTGAACCCGAACAACGCCGCTTCAAAACCGGGCAGCAGGTTACCGTCGCCAACCTTGAAGGTCGCCGGGGCTTTGTCGAAGGTGCTGTCGACCGTGTCGCCATTTTCCAGGCGCAATGCGAAATGCAAAGTGACTTCCGTGTTCTGGCCGATGCGTTGTTCAGCCAATACCTGATCAGTCATTGACGGTTTCTCCGGTTTTTTTGCTCTTGAACATATCCAGCGCCAGCATGATTGCACCAACGGTGATGGCGCTGTCGGCAAAGTTAAACGCCGGGAAGTAGTGGCGGTTCTGCCAATGCACCAGGATGAAGTCGATCACATGGCCCAGGGCGATGCGGTCATACAGGTTGCCCAGCGCGCCGCCCAATACCAGGGCCAGCGCGATAGCCAGCCAGGTGTCGTCGCGGCCCAGGCGCTTGAGCCACACCACCAGCACGGCACTGACCACCACGGCGATAACAGCGAACAGCCAGCGCTGCCAGCCACCGCCGTCAGCGAGGAAGCTGAAGGCGGCGCCAGTGTTGTAGGCCAGGGTCCAGCTGAAGTAATCCGGGATCACCACGATTTGCTGGAACATTTCCAGGGAGCCCTCGAAGTGAGCCTTGCTGACCTGGTCAATGACCAGCACCAGCAGGCTCAGTACGAGCCAGCCCAGACGTCCGAAACGACTGGCTGCATTAGGCATAGTGGCGAACCTCGCCTTCACCGCTGATGTTATCGACACAACGACCGCAGATTTCCGGGTGCTCAGGGTTCACACCGACATCTTCACGGCAGTGCCAGCAACGGGCGCATTTAGGGAAGGCCGACTTCACCACCTTGAGCTTCAGGCCCGGCACCTCGGTGACCACGGCATCTGCCGGGGCCTGGGCGAAAGGTGCCAGGCTCGCGGTGGAGGTGATCAGCACGAAGCGCAGTTCGTTGCTCAGCTTGGCCAGGTCGGCGGTCAGGCCATCCTCGGCAAACAGGGTGACTTCAGCTTGCAGGTTGCCACCCACGGCCTTGGCCGCACGCTGCACTTCCAGCTCCTTGTTCACCGCAACCTTGACGGCCATGACGCCTGCCCAGTACTCGCGGCCCAGTTCGAAGTCGGCCGGCAGTTCGGTCAGGCCTTCGTACCAGGTGTTGAGCATGACGGACTCGTTACGCTCGCCCGGCAGGTATTCCCACAGCTCGTCGGCGGTGAACGCCAGGATCGGCGCGATCCAGCGCACCAGCGCTTCGCTGATATGGTACAGCGCGGTCTGCGCCGAACGGCGCGCCTTGCTGTTGGCACCGGTGGTGTACTGGCGGTCCTTGATGATGTCGAGGTAGAAACCGCCCAGCTCCTGCACGCAGAAGTTGTGGATCTTGGAGTAAACATTCCAGAAGCGGTATTCGCCGTAGTGCTCTTGCAGCTCACGCTGCAGCAACAGGGTACGGTCCACGGCCCAACGGTCCAGCGCGAGCATGTCTTCAGCCGGCAGCAGGTCGGTGGCCGGGTTGAAACCGGTCAGGTTCGACAACATGAAGCGCGCGGTATTGCGGATACGACGGTAGGCGTCGGCGCTGCGCTGCAGGATCTGCTCCGAAACAGCCATCTCACCCGAATAGTCAGTCGAGGCCACCCACAGACGCATGATGTCGGCGCCCAGGGTGTCATTGACCTTTTGCGGCGCAATCACGTTGCCCAGGGATTTGGACATCTTGCGGCCGTTCTCGTCGACGGTGAAACCGTGGGTCAGCAGTTCGCGGTACGGTGCGTGGTCGTCGATGGCGCAACCGGTCAGCAGCGACGAGTGGAACCAGCCACGGTGTTGGTCCGAGCCTTCCAGGTACAGGTCGGCGCGCGGGCCGGTCTCGTGGCCCATTGGGTGCGAGCCACGCAGCACATGCCAGTGGGTGGTGCCCGAATCGAACCACACGTCGAGGGTGTCGCTGATCTTGTCGTACAGCGGCGCTTCGTCGCCCAGCAGCTCGGCGGCGTCCAGCTTGAACCAGGCTTCGATACCTTCCTGTTCGACGCGCTGCGCCACAAGCTCCATCAGTTCGACGGTGCGCGGGTGCAGCTCGCCGCTTTCCTTGTTCAGGAAGAACGGAATCGGCACGCCCCAGTTACGTTGGCGGGAGATGCACCAGTCCGGACGATTGGCGATCATCGAATGCAGGCGCGCCTGGCCCCAGGCCGGGACGAACGTGGTGTCTTCGATGGCCTTGATCGCGCGGTTACGCAGGGTATCGCCGCTGGTCGGCTCTTTGTCCATGCCGATAAACCACTGCGCAGTGGCGCGGTAGATCAGCGGGGTCTTGTGGCGCCAGCAGTGCATGTAGCTGTGCTTGATGGTTTCGGTGTGCAACAGCGCGCCGACTTCCGAGAGCTTATCGATGATCGGCTGGTTGGCCTTGAAGATGAACTGGCCGCCGAAGAACTCCAGGGACGGCGCGTACACGCCGTTGCTTTGCACCGGGTTCAGGATGTCGTCGTTGACCATGCCATAGGCTTTGCAGGTCACGAAGTCGTCTACGCCATAGGCAGGCGCAGAGTGAACGATGCCAGTGCCGGCGCCCAGCTCCACGTAGTCAGCCAGGTACACCGGCGACAGACGGTCATAGAAGGGGTGAAGGAAGTTGATCAGCTCCAGCGCGGAACCGGTGGTGGTGGCGATCACCGAACCTTGCAGTTCGTAACGCGCCAGGCACGACTCGACCATTTCCTCGGCCAGCACCAGCAGGCGATCACCAACGTCTACCAGGGCGTAGGTGAACTCCGGGTGCACGTTCAGCGCCTGGTTGGCCGGGATGGTCCACGGGGTCGTGGTCCAGATCACGATGGCGGCCGGCTTGGCCAGGCTTGCCAGGCCGAAAGCCTCGGCCAGCTTGGTGTCGTCGGCGATCGGGAAGGCCACGTCGATGGTCGAGGACTTCTTGTCTTCGTATTCCACTTCCGCCTCGGCCAGGGCCGAGCCGCAGTCGAAGCACCAGTTCACGGGCTTGAGGCCCTTGAACACGAAACCGCCCTTGACGATTTCGGCCAAGGCGCGGATTTCACCGGCTTCGTTCTTGAAGTTCATGGTTTTGTAGGGGTTGTCCCACTCGCCCAGTACACCCAGGCGAATGAATTCGGACTTCTGCCCTTCGATCTGTTCGGCGGCGTAGGCACGGCACAGTTCGCGGGTCTTGTCCGCGCCCAGGTTCTTGCCGTAGGTCACTTCGACTTTGTGTTCGATCGGCAGGCCGTGGCAGTCCCAACCCGGGACATACGGCGCGTCAAAGCCCGACAGGGTCTTCGAACGCAGAATCATGTCCTTGAGAATCTTGTTCAGCGCATGACCGATGTGAATCGTGCCGTTGGCATAAGGAGGGCCGTCGTGCAGGACGAATTTCGGACGATCCTTGCCAATTTCGCGCAACTTTCCGTACAGGCCAATACTGTCCCAGCGCTGCAGGATCTGCGGTTCGCGCTGTGGCAGGCCGGCCTTCATTGGGAAGGCGGTGTCCGGAAGGTTTAGCGTGGCTTTATAGTCGGTCATTTAAGGCTCTTCGGTTAGCGATGGGCGCTAGGTGCGGCTAGTGCACGGGCGGCGGCGACATCCGCATTGATCGCCGTTTTCAACGCCTCCAGGGAGGCGAAACGCTGCTCTTCACGCAGCTTCTGGTGGAAAACCACCGTCAAACGCCGGTCGTATAAATCACCGGCAAAATCCAAAAGGTGAACTTCCAGGTGGGCCTTGCCATCACCTGCAACCGTGGGCCTGACGCCTATATTGGCGACTCCTGGCCACGATCGGCCGTCTATGTCGACGCTGACCAGGTATACCCCGGTCAGCGGCACACGACGGCGCTTGAGCTGCACGTTGGCGGTTGGCGTGCCCAATTGGCGCGCCAGCTTCTGGCCGTGCAGTACCCGCCCGGCAATGCGGAACGGGCGACCGAGCAAACGCTCGGCCAGGTCGAAGTCGGCGGCGGCCAGGGCGTTACGCACCTGGGTGCTGCTCACGCGCAGGCCGTCCAGTTCGACGGTTTGCGCGGCTTCGACAGTGAAACCCTGATTGACGCCGGCATGTTGCAGGAAATCGAAATCCCCGACCCGGTCACAACCGAAATGAAAGTCGTCGCCGACCTCCAGGTGTTGCACACCCAGGCCGTCCACCAGGATGCGGTCGACGAACTCGGCGGCGCTGAGGCTGCGCAAACGCTGGTTGAATGCCAGGCAGAGGACACGGTCCACGCCCTCCTCCGCCAACAGCTGCAGCTTGTCCCGCAAGCGCGCCAAGCGGGCCGGCGCCGTTTCCGGGGTAAAGAACTCCCGCGGTTGTGGCTCAAAAATCACCACGCAGCTGGGCACGCCCAACTCGACCGCACGCTCGCGCAGCCGAGCCAGGATAGCCTGGTGGCCACGGTGAACACCGTCAAAGTTGCCAATAGTGGCGACGCAGCCCCGATGCTCGGGGCGCAGGTTGTGGAGACCTCGAACCAGCTGCATAACGCGCTTCTTGCTCATAAAGTGGTCGATTATAACCACACCCAGCCCCGGACGACAGGCAACAGCGCAGGCCAAATGGGTCGAATCGATAAAACAACCGTTTTATCGCGGCAAAGTCTCTATCCCAGCGACTTGCGATTGAAGTCACGCAGGCGGAAACCCTGCAACAGCAACATCCCGAAGTACACCACCACGCCCGCTATCACCAGCAAACCCAGGCGCATGAAGCGCTCCAGCATATTGCCTTGGTCCCAGGCCGGCATGAGGTGCATCAGGGCAAAGAGCACAACCGACATCGCGGCGACCGCCACCAGCAGCTTGAGCGCAAACACGCCCCAGCCTGGCTGTGGTTGGTACATCTGCTGTTTACGCAATTGGTAAAACAGCAGGCCTGCGTTTATGCACGCACCCGCGCTGATCGCCAAGGCCAGGCCGGCGTGGGCCAGCGGGCCGATAAAGACCAGGTTGAGCAATTGCGTAACAACCAGGGTGAAAATCGCGATTTTCACCGGGGTACGGATGTTTTGCTGGGCGTAGAAGCCGGGTGCCAGCACTTTGATCACGATAATGCCGAGCAGACCGACGGAGTAGGCGACCAGCGCATGCTGGGTCATCAAGGCGTCATGGGCGTCGAACTGCCCGTATTGAAACAGCGAGACCGTCAACGGTTCGGCGAGGATGCCCAGGGCCAAGGCGCACGGCAACACCAGCAGGAAGCACAGGCGCAGGCCCCAATCGAGGATACGTGAGTATTCCTGGCGATCCTTGCTGGCGTAGGTACGCGCCAGGGTCGGCAGCAGGATCGTGCCCAACGCCACGCCCAGCACACCGGATGGCAATTCCATCAGGCGGTCGGCGTAGTACATCCACGACACAGAGCCGGACACCAGCAACGAGGCGAACGCGGTGTTGATGATCAGAGAGATCTGACTGACCGACACCCCGAGGATCGCCGGCAGCATGTTGCGCATGACGCGCCAGACGCCGGTGTCCTTGAGGTTCAGCCGGGGCAGCACGAGCATGCCGATTTTTTTCAGGTGTGGCAGCTGGTACAGCAACTGTGCCAGGCCACCGGCCAGCACCGCCCAGCCCAGGGCCATGACGGGCGGGTCGAAGTACGGTGTGAGGAACAGCGCAAAAATAATCATGCTGACGTTCAGCAAGGTCGGCACGAAGGCCGGCACCGAGAAACGGTTCCATGTATTGAGGATCGCGCCGGCCAGGGACGACAGGGAGATCAGCAATATATAAGGAAAGGTCACGCGCAGCAGATCAGTGGTCAGCGCGAACTTTTCCGGCGTATTGGCAAAACCGGGCGCCGTGGCCCAGATCACCCAGGGCGCGGCGAGCATCCCGACGATGGTTACCAGCATCAGCACCAGCGTCAGCAAACCCGAGACGTAGGCGATGAACGTACGAGTTGCCTCCTCGCCATGCTGGGTCTTGTATTCGGCCAGAATCGGCACGAACGCCTGGGAAAACGCGCCTTCGGCGAAGATTCGCCGCAACAGGTTGGGCAGTTTAAAGGCAATAAAGAACGCATCCGTGGCCATGCTGGCGCCAAAGATGCGGGCCAGCAGGGTGTCACGCACAAACCCCAATACCCGGGAGATCATCGTGATAGAGCTGACCGCAGCCAACGATTTGAGCAGATTCATTGAAAGAGTTTGCGCCTATAGATAAAGAGCAGGCGAACTACGCGCCCACTTATGCGATACTGCGCGCCTGCAACAGCACAGAGCCAAAGCTCGCGAGTTTACAGGTCAAGCGCCGGAAATAAATCACCCGCCTCTTCAGATCGACCACTCAGCAGTTCGCATCAGCCGCCCTTGACAACCCGTCAAGTCATCGGCATGATTCGCGGCCTATTTTGTTTGCTATTTCCTAAAAAGTCTTTCGAGGAGCTCGACGGTGGCCAACACACCTTCCGCCAAAAAACGTGCAAAACAGGCTGAGAAGCGTCGCAGCCACAACGCCAGCCTGCGTTCCATGGTTCGCACCTACATCAAGAATGTAGTCAAAGCCATCGACACCAAAGACGCTGAAAAAGCTCAAGCAGCTTACGTTCTGGCTGTGCCTGTTATCGACCGTATGGCCGATAAAGGCATCATCCACAAGAACAAGGCCGCTCGCCATAAGAGCCGCCTGAATGGCCACATCAAGGCTCTGAGCGTTCCTGCTGCAGCCTAAGTGGTAACAACTGCCACGTAGCCCAGGTTGCGTAACAGTTAAGAAATGCCCCGTACCGAAAGGTCCGGGGCATTTTTGTTTGTGCCTGAAACCACGCCCAACAACTGTAGGAGCGAACTTGCTCGCGAAGATCGTTAACGATGACGTGGGAAGCCTGGCGCCCAGCGGGGCTCTCAGGTTTTTCGCGAGCAAGCTCGCTCCTACAGAGAGTTGACCGGGGATATTCTCAGGGCAAAAAAACGCCC
This sequence comes from Pseudomonas sp. AM4(2022), assembly GCF_036346515.1. Classification (NCBI taxonomy): domain Bacteria; kingdom Pseudomonadati; phylum Pseudomonadota; class Gammaproteobacteria; order Pseudomonadales; family Pseudomonadaceae; genus Pseudomonas; species Pseudomonas sp. AM4(2022). The sequence continues at coordinate 7,142 of NZ_JAOTNW010000017.1, read as the reverse complement.
CGAACCAGTCGGGGCGTTTTTGCTACCACTTGATCAAAACATCAATCAATGGTGATGACCGCCTTCACCGTGGACGTGGCCGTGAGCCACTTCTTCCTGGGAAGCGTCGCGGATGGCCACGATCTTCACTTGGAAGTTCAGGCGCTGGCCAGCCAGAGGGTGGTTGCCGTCAACGGTGACGTCGTCGCCGTCCAGGTCGCGGATGGTGACGATCTGCATTTGGCCGTCCGGCGCGGAAGCGTGGAACTGCATGCCCACTTCCAGCTCATCAACACCTTCGAACATGCTGCGGCTCAAGGTGCTGACCAGTTCGGCGGAGTATTCGCCGTAGGCATCTTCAGGTTCTACGGCGACGGTCAGTTCGTCACCGACGTTCTTGCCTTCCAGAGCCTTTTCCAGGCCCGGGATGATGTTACCTGCGCCTTGCAGGTAAACCAGCGGCGCGCCGCCGGCGGAGCTGTCGATGACCTCACCAGCGTCGTTGGTCAGGGTATAGTCGATGGAGACAGCCTTGTTAGCGGCGATCGTCATGGGGCGAGACCTTTTGCAAAAGAATGAAGAACGGACAAGTCTAAACAAGGATTTGCCCGAAAGCGAACGGAACCCGGACGGACGGGGCCGATCAACGGTCACGATCACAGGTTTTCATCAGGACGACGATGGGCACTGGGTGGCCGAGTTGTCCTGCGGCCACACCCAGCATTTGCGCCACCAACCGCCCTGGCAGTCGCGCGCCTGGGTGCTCGACCCCGCGCAACGCCTTGAAAAAATAGGCCAGGCCTTTGCGTGCGGCTGGTGTGCGCAAGGGCACGAATAACGATAACCTTGGCGCCTGATTCGCGGTAGGCACTCACCCATAGAGCGCCACCCAAGCCATGCACCTCCAGAGAATTCGCATGCAGACTTTTTTTATCGCGCCCACCGATTTTGGTGTGGGTCTGACCTCCATCAGCCTTGGGCTGGTGCGCACCCTGGAACGGGCCGGCCTGAAAGTCGGTTTTTTCAAACCCATCGCCCAGCCACACCCTGGCGATACCGGGCCGGAACGCTCCACCGAGCTGGTGGCGCGCACCCACGGCCTGAAACCGCCGCAGCCACTTGGCCTGGCTCACGTAGAGCGCATGCTCGGTGACGGCCAGCTCGATGAGTTGCTCGAAGAGATCATCACCCTTTACCAACAGGCAGCCGTAGGCAAAGACGTGCTGATCGTCGAAGGGATGGTGCCGACCCGCAGCGCCAGCTACGCGGCACGGGTCAACCTGCACCTGGCCAAGAGCCTGGACGCGGAAGTGATCCTGGTCTCAGCGCCGGAAAACGAAGTGCTCACCGAGCTTTCCGGCCGTGTGGAATTGCAGGCCCAACTGTTTGGCGGTCCCAAAGACCCGAAAGTGCTGGGCGTAATCCTCAACAAGGTACGCACCGACGAAAGCATGGAAGCCTTCTCGGCGCGCCTCAAGGAGCATTCGCCGCTGTTGCGCAGCGGTGATTTCCGGCTGCTCGGCTGCATCCCCTACCAACCCGAGCTGAATGCCCCGCGCACCCGCGACGTGGCCGACCTGATGGGCGCGCAGATCCTCAACGCCGGTGACTACGAAAGCCGACGCATGACCAAGATCATCATTTGCGCACGCACCATGCGTAACACTGTCGAGCTGCTCAAACCCGGCGTGTTGGTGGTGACCCCGGGAGACCGCGATGACATCATCCTCGCCGTCAGCCTGGCCGCCATTAATGGCGTGCCGCTGGCCGGGCTGCTGCTGACCAGCGACACCCTGCCCGACCCACGCATCATGGACCTGTGTCGAGGCGCCTTCCAGGCCGGGTTGCCGGTGTTGTCGGTGAGCACCGGCTCCTATGACACCGCCAACCAACTCAATAGCCTCAACAAGGAAATCCCCATCGACGACCGCGAGCGCGCGGAAATCATCACCGATTTCGTCGCCAGCCACCTCGATGCGCGCTGGCTGCACCAGCGTTGCGGCACGCCACGGGAGATGCGTCTGTCGCCGGCGGTGTTCCGTTACCAGTTGATCCAACGCGCCCAGGCCGCCAACAAACGTATCGTGCTGCCCGAGGGCAGCGAGCCGCTGACCGTACAGGCCGCCGCAATCTGCCAGGCCCGCGGCATTGCCCGTTGCGTGCTGCTGGCCAAGCCTGCGGATGTGGAGGCCGTTGCCCGCGCCCAAGGTATCGACCTGCCCGAAGGCCTGGAGATTCTCGACCCCGACCTGATTCGCCAACGCTACGTGGAGCCAATGGTCGCCTTGCGCAAGAGCAAAAGCCTCAACGCGCCCATGGCCGAGCAACAACTGGAAGACACCGTGGTGATCGCCACCATGATGCTCGCCCTCGACGAAGTGGATGGCCTGGTCTCCGGCGTAATTCACTCCACCGCCAACACCATTCGCCCGGCGCTGCAGCTGATCAAGACCGCGCCGGGCTGCACCCTGGTGTCGTCCGTGTTCTTCATGCTGTTCCCCGAGCAGGTGCTGGTGTACGGCGACTGTGTGATGAACCCGCACCCAAGCGCTGCGGAACTGGCGGAAATCGCCCTGCAAAGCGCCGACTCGGCGGCCGCGTTCGGCATCACGCCCCGGGTGGCGATGATCAGCTATTCCAGCGGTGACTCGGCCAGCGGCGAGGAGGTAGAAAAAGTCCGCGAAGCCACCCTGCTCGCCCACGAGCAACAAAGCTCGCTGCTGATCGACGGCCCGTTGCAATACGACGCCGCCGCCAACGAAAACGTCGCCCGACAACTGGCGCCCAACAGCCAGGTGGCAGGCAAGGCCACCGTCTTTGTGTTCCCGGACCTGAACACCGGCAACACGACCCACAAAGCCGTACAACGCAGCGCCGATTGCGTGAGCCTGGGGCCGATGCTTCAGGGGCTGCGCAAGCCGGTCAACGACCTGCCGCGCGGCGCCCAGGTAGACGACATCGTGTACACCATCGCGCTGACCGCGATCCAAGCCGCCAACCGACCCATGGATATCTAAATGCTGGATTTTCTACCTGCCGCCGTGCGCGGGGTGATCGCTTCGCTGTTGCTGGCGCTGAACACGATCCTGCTGTGTTCGTTCCTGTTCATCGTGGCGCTGTTCAAGGCGTTGCCATTCGCCAAGCGCCTGAGCGAATGGCTGATGAACCACACCCACGAAGCCTGGGTTACCAATAACAAGGGCTGGATGAACCTGGTACGACGTACGCGCTGGCACCTGACCGGCCTTGAGGGCCTGGACTACCAGCACTCGTACCTGGTGACCAGCAACCATCAGAGCTGGGTCGACATCATGGTATTGCAGTACGTGCTCAATCGGCGTATTCGCCCCCTGAAGTTCTTCCTAAAGCAAGAGTTGATCTGGGTACCGGTGATTGGTCTGGCGTGGTGGGCACTGGGCTTTCCCTTCATGAAGCGCTACAGCAAGGCTTATTTGGAGAAGCACCCGGAGAAGAAAGGCAAAGACCTGGAAACCACGCGCAAGACCTGTGCGAAGTTTCGCGACAACCCCGTGGGGATTTTCAACTTTGCTGAAGGCACACGCTTTACACCGGGCAAGCATGCGCAGCAGCAGTCACCGTTTCGCTACCTGCTTAAACCCAAGGCGGGCGGTATTGCGTTTGTGCTGGATGCCATGGGCGAGCAGCTCAAATCACTGGTCAATGTGACCATCCACTACCCTGCCGGGCGCCCAGGCTATTGGGATTTGCTGTGCGGTAACGTGAAGGAGGTGGTGGTGCACTTTGAAGAGGTGCAGATCCCGGCTGAGTTCATCGGCAAGAATTATGAGCAGGATGGGGACTATCGGCTGGCGTTCCAGGGCTGGATCAACCAGTTGTGGCAAGACAAGGATGCATTGTTGGAACAGCTGCACAAAGACTTTCCTGCCAGCCGCTGATCAACATGTGGATGCAATTTAATATGGGAGCTGGCTTGCCTGCGATAGCGGTGGATCAGCTAAGGATAAATAAACTGACAGTCCGCCATCGCAGGCAAGCCAGCTCCCACATTGCCCGCGTCCACATTTGAGAATATGTAAAAAGCCCGCCACCGGGTGACCGGTGGCGGGCTTTTTTGTGCGGCAATAAAGCTTAGATCGCGCCGCGCTGACGCAACAGTTCCAGCACTTGCTTGACGCTGTCTTCCAGCGACAACGCCTGGGTGTCGATCACAAGGTCGGCATTCAACGGCACGTCATACGGGAAGGATTCGCCAGGGATGTTATCCCCACCGGCCGCGTACAAACCTTGCGGGTCACGCTCGGCGCACACCAACGGCGATGCCTGTACGTAGACGGTCAGCAGGCGATCGGCGCCAATCAGCGCCTTGGCCTGTTCACGGCCTTCGGCATCCGGCGCAACGAAGGCTGCCAGGGTCAGCAGGCCGGCTTCGTTGAACTGACGCGCCACGTGAGCGGCACGACGCCAGTTCTCGGTACGCCCGGCCCGGTCCTGCGGCAACCCTTTGTTCAGGTCGTGACGCAGGTTCTGGCCGTCCAGTACGAACACCGCACGGCCCATGTCGAAGAGCTTGCGCTCGACCGCATAGGCCAGAGTGCTCTTGCCAGCGCCCGACAAGCCGCTGAACAACACCGTGGCCGGCTGCTGGCCGAAACGCAGGGCGCGCTCTTCGGTGGCGACATGCGCCAGGCTGCCGTGCTGCGCAGCGCCGCCATGACCCACCGGTGGCGCGATGATCATGCCCGCGGCCACCGTGCCGTTGGTCAAGCGGTCGATCACGATGAACGCGCCGGTGGTGCGGTTGCTGTCGTAACCGTCCAGGGCGATGGCGGCGTCCAGGCTGACCTTGACCCGGCCAATCTCGTTGAGCTGCAGCGAGCTCGCCGGGCCTTCGGCCAGGGTGTTTACGTCCACGCGGTGCACGATGCTGGTGATGGAACCCGGCACGTAGCTGGTGGCGCGCTTGATGTCGTATTTCTTGCCCGGCAGCATGGGTTCTTCGGCCATCCACACCAGCATGGCGTCGAAGGCGTCGGTCACTTGCGGCACGTTGTCGGCATGCACCAACAGGTCGCCACGGGAGATGTCGATCTCGTCTTCCATGGTCAAGGTCACGGCCTGGCCTGGGCCTGCGTGTTCCAGTTCACCTTCAAAGGTGACGATGGATTTGACGCGGCTGCTCTTGCCCGACGGCAATACCACCACTTCGTCGCCCTTGTGCACGATGCCGCTCGCCAGGGTGCCGGCAAACCCACGGAAGTTCAGGTTCGGGCGATTGACGTACTGCACCGGGAAACGCAGGTCGGTGTAGTTGCGATCATTGGCGATCTCGACAGTCTCCAAGATCTCCATCAGCGACTGGCCGGTGTACCAGGGCGAACGCTCGCTCTTGTTCACCACGTTGTCGCCCTTGAGCGCCGACATCGGCACGAAGGCCAGGGTGCTTGGCTTGAACGCGATACCTTCGGCGAACTTCAGGTAATCGGCCTTGATCGACTCGAATACGCTTTGGTCAAAACCGTTGATGTCCATCTTGTTGATGGCCACCACGATGTGTTTGATCCCCAGCAACGAGGCGATATAGCTGTGGCGACGGGTCTGGGTCTGCACGCCGTAGCGGGCGTCAATCAAGATGATCGCCAGGTCACAGGTGGACGCACCGGTGGCCATGTTGCGGGTGTACTGCTCATGGCCGGGAGTGTCGGCGATGATGAATTTGCGCTTGGCGGTGGAGAAATAGCGGTAGGCGACATCAATGGTGATGCCCTGCTCACGCTCGGCCTGCAGGCCATCGACCAGCAACGCCAGATCGATATCGTCACCGGTGGTGCCGGACTTCTTCGAGTCGCGGGTAATGGCTTCCAGGTGATCTTCGTAGATCATTTTGGAGTCGTGCAGCAGGCGCCCGATCAGGGTGCTTTTGCCGTCGTCGACGTTGCCGCAGGTCAGGAAGCGCAACATCTCTTTGCGCTCGTGCTGGCCCAGGTAGGCGAGGATGTCCTCGCTGATCAAATCAGATTGATGCGACATGACAGCCCCTTAGAAATAGCCTTGACGTTTTTTATCTTCCATCGAGCCTGCACCATCGTGGTCGATGACACGGCCCTGGCGCTCGGAAGTTCGCGTCAGGAGCATTTCCTGAATGATGTCCGTCAGCGTCTCGGCTTCGGACTCCACCGCGCCCGTCAACGGGTAGCAGCCAAGGGTGCGGAAACGTACTTTCTTTTTGACGATGCGGGCTTTGTCTTCGTCGGACAGGTGCTCGAGGATGCGGTCGTCGTCGATCATGATCAACGTGCCGTTCTTCTCGATCACCTCGCGCTCGGCGGCGAAATACAGCGGCACGATCGGGATGCCTTCCAGGTAGATGTACTGCCAGATGTCCAGCTCGGTCCAGTTGGACAGCGGGAACACGCGGATCGATTCGCCCTTGTTGACGTTGCCGTTGTAGACGTTCCACAGCTCCGGGCGTTGGTTCTTCGGGTCCCAACGGTGTTTGCTGTCGCGGAACGAGTACACGCGCTCTTTGGCACGGGATTTCTCTTCATCGCGACGGGCACCGCCGAATGCTGCGTCGAAACCATGCTTGTCCAGCGCCTGCTTGAGGCCCTCGGTCTTCATGATATCGGTGTGCTTGGCACTGCCGTGGGTGAACGGGTTGATGTTCTGCGCCACGCCATCGGGGTTGATGTGGGTGATGAGGTCCAGGCCCAGCTCCTCGACCATCTTGTCGCGGAACTTGTACATCTCCTGGAATTTCCAGCGAGTGTCGACGTGCATCACCGGAAATGGCAATTTGCCTGGGAAGAAGGCCTTGCGTGCCAGGTGCAGCATCACGGCGGAGTCTTTACCGATCGAGTAGAGCATCACCGGGTTATCGAACTCGGCGGCGACCTCGCGGATGATGTGGATGCTTTCCGCCTCCAGCTGTTTCAGATGCGTCAGTTTGTCGACCATGGTTACTCACGGAAAAACGATCTTATGGACGGCCAGCGGGCCGTGTTCGAGCGAGGCATGCTAGCACAGCAACTTCTTCTATTTAGGGCACTGGCTAGACCGAAACGATATATGAATATGCCGCCGAGTTTGGCGCTCAACTCGGTCAATGTGGGAGCTGGCTTGCCTGCGATACAGGCGCCGCGCTCATTCAGGCTGACCGAGGTGATGCCATCGCAGGCAAGCCA
>NZ_JAOTNW010000016.1:0-120698 GCF_036346515.1 Pseudomonas sp. AM4(2022) | reverse complement strand
TGCAGTCGACTCGGTCTACAGTCAAACCCAAATGGCATCCCACAGCGGATAGTCACCAAACTTCTTTACCAGCCCGGCCCTGAGTGGATTGGCTACGATGTAACGTGCAATCCCCTCAAGGCTTTCCTCTCGACGCACGGCATGATCATGAAAGCCCGGCTGCCAGAGGCGACCTTGGCGGCCAGCCACCGCATTTACCACTCGGGTGCTCTTGGACTTCACTTGTCGCATCAAGTCGGCAAGCGAACCTTTCTCCAGAGAAACAAGCCAATGGAAATGATCAGGCATTACTACCCAGGCCAATGAGGTTGCGAGCCCTTTATATTGAGCGATCCTGAATTGGTGTACGACCAGACGGCCAAGTCTGAAGTCGCTGAAGATGGGCTCACGTTCAAGGGTGTTGGTGGTGAGCAGGTAAATGCGGTTGGATTCGTTATAGCGACCGATGCGCAGGCGTTTTGAAGCAGGTAGATCAGGCATTCCTTGGCCTCTCTTCAGATGGTGTTCTGAGAGGCTAGACTGAGGGGCGAAGGCTGATAGGCAGGCTTTTAGCAGGATGTGTCTGGATTGGCGCTATCGCGGGCAAGCCCGCTCCCACAGGGGATTGTGACCATTTTACATTTGGTGTCCCGCGCAAATCCGTGTGGGAGCTGGCTTGCCTGCGATAGCCTCTGCGCGGTCTATCAATCCGGCTCACACCCCTTGAGCACCAACCGAATGATCGTCTGCGCCGCCGCCTCATAATCGGCCTCATCCAGCTTGGCCTTGCCGGTTACCGCCGAGATCTGCCAGTCGAAATCGGCATAGGTCTGGGTGGCTGCCCAGATGCTGAACATCAGGTGGTTGGGGTCAATCGCGGCGATCAGGCCGCGGTCCACCCAGTGTTGGATACAGTCGATATTGTGCTTGGCCTGGGCATTGAGCTGTTCAACCTGGTCGGCGCTCAGGTGTGGGGCGCCGTGCATGATTTCGCTGGCGAAGACCTTGGAGGCGAACGGCAGGTCGCGGGAGATGCGGATTTTGGAGCGGATGTAGTTGCTCAATACTTCCTTGGGCTCGCCTTCTGGGTTGAACGGCGTGGAGGCGGCCAGGATCGGCTCGATAATGCTTTCGAGCACCTCGCGGTAGAGGTTGTCCTTGGACTTGAAGTAGTAATAGACGTTGGGCTTGGGCAGCCCGGCCTTGGCGGCGATGTCGCTGGTTTTGGTCGCGGCGAAGCCCTTGTCGGCAAACTCCTCGCTCGCCGCCCGCAGGATTTTTTCTTTGTTGCGCTCGCGAATGCTGCTCATAAACCAGACGTTTCCTTGCCATGACAGGCGGTTGCGCATGGTAGCACCGGCCATCCGCAAGCCTCAACAATCTGCCCGCAAGGCCTTGCGCCGCGCTATGCTCGCGCCATCTCTCTCTAACGGAAGTCCGGTTCATGGCAGGAAGCAGCTTGTTGGTGTTGATCGACGATATCGCGGCGGTACTCGATGACGTCGCGTTGATGACAAAAATGGCCGCCAAGAAGACATCGGGCGTGCTGGGCGATGACCTTGCACTGAACGCCCAGCAGGTCTCCGGCGTGCGCGCCGAGCGGGAAATTCCCGTGGTGTGGGCGGTGGCCAAGGGCTCGTTTATCAATAAATTGATCCTGGTGCCGACGGCCCTGTTGATCAGCGCCTTCGCTCCGTGGGCGGTGATACCACTGTTGATGCTCGGCGGCGCCTACCTGTGTTTCGAGGGCTTCGAAAAACTCGCGCACAAATTCCTGCACAGCAAGGCTGAAGATCAAGCCGAACACGCGCAGTTGGCTGAAGCGGTGGCCGACCCGGCAACCGATCTGGTGGCGTTCGAGAAAGACAAGATCAAGGGTGCCATCCGTACCGACTTCATTCTGTCCGCCGAAATCATTGCCATCACCCTCGGCATCGTCGCCGACGCGCAGCTCACGCAACAGGTGATTGTGCTGTCGGGTATCGCCATTGTCATGACCATCGGCGTATATGGATTGGTGGCCGGTATCGTCAAGCTCGACGACCTGGGGCTGTGGCTGACGCAGAAGCCGGGTCAGGTGGCGCGCAGTATTGGCGGCGCGATCCTGAGTGCGGCCCCCTACATGATGAAGAGCCTGTCAGTGATCGGCACCGCCGCGATGTTCATGGTCGGTGGCGGCATCCTCACCCATGGCGTGCCGGTTGTGCATCACTGGATCGAAACCGTGAGCCAGAGCACTGGGGCGTTCGCGTGGTTGATGCCGACGTTGCTCAATGCGGTGGCGGGAATCATCGCAGGCGCCGTCGTCCTGGCAGTGGTCAGCGTGGTGGGCAAGGGTTGGAAAGCACTGCGAGGGTGAGACGGCAGGCATAAAAAAGGCCATTCAATCGAATGGCCTTTTTTTGTCGCTGCTGTTTATTCGGCGATCTGCAATTTGCGCGATTCGGTGTAGATATACCGCACCTTCTCATACTCGAACGGCGAGTTCATCTGGCCGTAGCGGAAGCTGGTCTGGTAGCGCTTATCGACGGCACGCAGGGCCCAGACTTCCGGATGGTTGGAGCTGACTTCGGATACGTTGAGGAAGTTGATCTGCGATTCGGCGCTGTAGTCCACCAGCAGGCCGCCGGTGTCACGCAGGTTCGATGGGCCGAAGATCGGCAGCATCACATAGGCGCCACCCGGTACACCGTAGAAGCCCAGGGTCTGGCCGAAGTCTTCGCTCTGGCGCGGCAGGCCCATGGCGGTCGCCGGGTCCCACAGGCCCGCGATGCCAATGGTGGTATTGACCAGCAGGCGCCCGGTGGTTTCCAGCGAGCGATGGCCCTTGAGCTGCAACAAGCTGTTCATCAGGTTGGGCACATCGCCCAAATTGTTGAAGAAGTTGCTCACGCCGGTGCGCAGGAAGCTCGGCGTGACGTAGCGGTAACCGTTTACTACCGGCAGGAATACCCACTGGTCGAAGCGATAGTTGAAGTGGTACACGCGGCGGTTCCACGACTCCAGTGGGTCGTAGACGTTAAGCGCGGTGAGCGTGGAGCGTTCGAACTCACGCTGGTCCAAGCCTGGGTTGAACTTGAGCTTGGTCAGCGGCTCCTTGAAGCCGTCGACATCGACCTTGACGGGTTCTTGGGCCTTGCTGTTGTCGGCATTGGCCACGCCTGCGCACATCAGTGCGGCGAGCAGCAGAAGATATTTAGCCACGGAAGAACTCCAGCATGGCGTCGGCGTTGACGCGGTAATTGAGGTTGCCGCAGTGGCCGCCCAGCGGGTAGACGGTCAAGCGATCGCCGAAGGTTTTACGCAGGAAACCCAGGTCGCCAGGGCCGAGGATCACATCGTCGGCGTTATGCATCACGGCGATTTTCGGGCTGTCGCGCAGGTAGTCCTTGAGTGCGTACAGGCTGACCTGGTCGATCAGTTGCAGCAGGCTGCCGCCATCGGAACGAGCGCGCCACATCGGGATCACTTGTTCGGTGAGGTAGCAGTCGAAGTCACACTGCAGGGCACGCTTGAGGAACGGCGTGAGGCTGGTGCCTTCGGTGATCGGGTACTTGGGCGGAATGATCAGGCCACGGCGGTTGATCAAGTCCGAAGTGAACGCAATGTCAGCGGCCGAGAAGCGGAACGAGGTACCGATCAGCATGGCCATCTGTTCATTGCTCAGGTGCTGCTTGGACTGCTGGAAGTCATAGAGCAAGGCATCGTTGAGGTCGATGTAGCCTTTTTGCTGGAAGTAACGCGTCAGTTTGCTCAGCACCAACTCATAGAAGGTGGTGCTGTTGTTGATGCCCTTGACCTCGGTCTGCACCAGCTTGTCGAGGTTGGTGATCGAGGTATAGAGGTTGACCGGCGGGTTGAGCAGCAGCACTTTCTTGAAGTTGAAGCTGCGGCGGGTCTCATCCAGCTTGCTGACAAACGCCGCATCCAGGGCGCCCAGGCTGTAGCCGGTGAGGTAGAAATCGGTCACTGGCAACGAGGCGTTCTGCGCGCGTACGGCTTGCATCACGCGGTACATGTCTTCGGCGTCTTCCTGGGTGATGCCAGGGGTGGCGAAGCGCGAAGCGGCGCTGATGAAGTCGAAGCTGGTTGGCGAGGAGAGCTGCACCACATGGTAGCCGGCCTGGTAATACAGCTTTTTCAGGTATTCGTTGATGCTGCTGTCAAAGCGTGCACCGGTGCCGGCGATCAGGAAGATCAGCGGTGCAGCACGGTCCTGCTTGGCGATGCGGTAGGTGAGTTTTTTCACCGCCCAGAAATTGTCCGGCAGGCTGAACTCGCGCTCGGGGCGCATCGTCAGGGTGTAGTCGGACTGGTTGATCTCGTCATCTGTCGGCAGGGTTGGCCGCAGATCGGGAGGCGTGGTGGCGATGGTCGCTTCGAACGGGTTGGTCAAAGGGTAGCCATAGCTGGCTTGGTCGATATCGACGGCCAGTGCTGACGCACTCAAAAATAGGCTGCCCAGCAAGGCAGCACAGCGCAAGGAACGGAGCATGACTAAATCCCTAAGAGGAACGGGCTGAATGAAGTTCGCAGGCTATGACCACCGCCTTGTCACCGAAGTGCCAGCACTCGGCACGAAAAGTCGGAAAAAACGTCGGAATCGGGGTAATAGTAGCGAGACGATACACTTTGCCATGCTTTGTTGAACAGATATCTGTGCGAACACCTTGCTAACGGCCGCCGTGGGATTAAGCTGGGCGCCGTTTTTGCCTATCGGAGTGCCCCATGTCCCGTCGTTTGCCGTTGATCCTGCTGCTTATTGCCCTGCCGTTATGGCTGGCCGCCAGTTATGCCGCACGCTATGGCTTTATGGAGGATGGGCAATGGGTTGGCATCTGCGCTGATGAGGCCGGCCGCTGGGAATGCCAGGTGCGTTCGAATTTGGGGTTGATGATTCATTTCAAGCTGCTGGGGTGGGCGGCGTTGATCACCTCGGTGCTGGGCTTTTTTGTACCGGGGCGTGCGGGATGGGCGTTGGCGGTAGTGGGGTTGGTGTTCGGGTTGCCGGCACTGGCGTTGTACAACACGACGTTTGCGGTGTTTGCGGTGGTGATTGCGGGGTTGCGGTTGGTCAGGAAGCCGCGCGGCGCCTGATGTGCCCTCATCGCAGGCAAGCCAGCTCCCACATTTGACCGTGCTCACAGATAGAAATGTGTGAACCCAATCAACGGTGGGAGCTGGCTTGCCTGCGATAGCGGTGTCAAGCCTTGCGCACTCGCAAGCAACGCCACAAAGCCGCAACCATCAGCACGCTGACCACTGCCCAACCCCAGGCCTGCTGATTCAATAGCCCTTCGCGGTACAACTGCGGCGCAACGCCGGCACCGATGATAAAGGCCAGCAACGCAATCTCCCGACGCGGTCCGGTCACCGGGCGTATCAGGTACACCAGGGCCGGCAACACCAGCGCTGCGCTCGGGAAGCTGCGATAGCGCGGGTCAAACACCAGCGCCAGCATCATCACCGCACCGGCAAACCCGGCGATAGCCACCAGCCAACCGGCGCGCTGCTCCAGCCAGTTGAGCCCGCGCTCACGCCAGCCTTCGCGGGCGCTGAGGGCCAGGGCGGCATGGGCCAGCACCAGCAGGTTCAGCACCACCAGCAAGCCTGCCCATACCCATTCATCGCTGAAGCGCGCGGTAACGCGGGTCAGTTCGGCCCAACTGCCGATTGAGCACGCTGCGACGGCCCCTAGCAACGGCAGTATTAACGCAGAGCGAGTGCTGCGAACGCGGCCGCCGAGCACCAGGGTGCCTAGCAGGATGAGCCCGCCGACGCCCAGCCACATCGGCCAGTACGGCACATTGGTCACCGGGCCGGCGAGGATACCTTTGTCCTGACGGTCTGCATCGAACAGCCCCCAGTAACCGCCCACAGCCCCTTCGCTCGCACGTTTCCATGGCTGGTCAAAGGCTTCTATCAGGTTGTAGCGCCAGCCATTGGCTTCGGCCATGGCCACGAAACCGCGCATGAACCTGGCTTCATTGACCCGGCTGGGCACGGCGGTTTCGCGCTGGCGGCCTTCGCTGGGCCAGCCGGTTTCGCCGATCACGATGTCCTTGGGCGCGAATTTATGGCCGAAGGTCTGGCGCACATCGCCCACATGCTTGAGCGCCTGGTCGATGCCGGACGGCTCATCCTCCCAGTACGGCAGCAGGTGAATGGTCAGGAAGTCCACCGCCGGCTCGATTTCCGGGTGTTGCAGCCAGAACTCCCAGACATCGGCATAGGTGACGGGCTGCTTGATCTGGCTTTTAACCTGATGGATCAGCGCCACCAATTGCTTGGCAGTGACTTCCTTGCGCAGCAGGGCTTCGTTGCCGACGATCACCGAGGTCACCACGTCCGGGCTGGCGTTGGCCGCCGCGATCAACTCGTTGATCTCTTTTTCGGTCGCCACGGGGTCACTGCTGACCCAGGCGCCGGCCATCACTTTCAACCCATGCTTGCGCGCCATGTCTGGCAGGGCCTCCAAGCCGGTCATGGAGTAGGTGCGAATGCATTCAAAGCGCGTGGCAAGCAGCGCCAGGTCGGCGTCCATGCGCTCGGGGCGCAGCGTGAACGGTTGGTCGAATGGGGATTGGTCTTTGTCGAACGGCGTGTAGGACGCACATTGCAGCTTATGGCTGGCGCTGGCGACGTCTGGCAACACCACGGGCCGGCCGAGGCCGTACCAGTAGCCGACAAGGGCAAGCACGCCGAGGATCAAGGCGAAGAAATAGGGCAGGGCAGGGAAGCGGGCAGTCGCGGGCATGGTCGGCTTATCTGGGGGAGCAAAGGCGCGCATCTTACCCGGATTTGCCGCAGCCCAGTGCGGCTGCATAATTTTGACATGCAAACTTCGGGCGGGATTCTGGCGATAACGCCTACAAAGCGTCCTGCTGGCGATGTGATGTCGTTTCCTGCTCAACCAAGGTCGCTGACAGAGCAGGGCAAATGCCTACGCAGGTTGAAGATAAAACTGTCAGTACTCCACTGATGCCTCAGCAACCGGATCGATGCGCGTGAAGGGGGCGCGGTGCACCCTATAACAACAGTTTGACGTCGCTCGGCATCCGTCGGGCGCAGCACTTTCGGGGAAGTACTATGAAGATGCGACGACTCTTGGGCGCAGCTGCCACTCTGGTAGTTGCGATGGGCTCCACACTGGCCAGTGCCGACAGCAAGACCCTGAGCATCGGCTACGTGGACGGCTGGTCCGACAGCGTGGCCACCACTCATGTGGCGGCAGAGGTGATCAAGCAAAAGCTGGGCTACGACGTAAAACTGCAAGCGGTTGCCACCGGGATCATGTGGCAGGGCGTCGCCACCGGCAAACTCGATGCCATGCTTTCTGCCTGGCTACCGGTGACCCACGGTGAATACTGGACCAAGAACAAGGACAAGGTGGTCGACTACGGCCCCAACTTCAAAGATGCCAAGATCGGCCTGATCGTGCCGGAGTACGTCAAGGCCAAGTCCATTGAAGACCTCAAGACCGATACCACCTTCAAGAGCAAGATCGTCGGCATCGACGCCGGTTCAGGCGTAATGCTCAAGACCGACGAAGCTATCAAGCAATATGGCCTGGACTACAAACTGCAAGCCAGCTCGGGTGCGGCGATGATTGCCGAGCTGACCCGCGCCGAAGACAAGCAGGAGTCGATTGCGGTCACCGGTTGGGTGCCGCACTGGATGTTCGCCAAGTGGAAACTGCGTTTCCTGGACGACCCAAAAGGGATTTATGGTGCTGCTGAAACCGTCAACAGCATCGGCAGCAAGGGCCTGGAGAAGAAAGCGCCGGAAGTCGCAGCCTTCCTGAAGAAATTCCAGTGGGCCTCCAAGGATGAAATCGGTGAAGTCATGCTGGCGATTCAAGAAGGCGCCAAGCCGGACGCCGCGGCCAAGGACTGGGTAGCCAAGCACCCCGAGCGCGTCGCCGAATGGACCGCTAAATAACCCCGCCCCAATTGTAGGAGCGAGCTTGCTCGCGAAGAACGCATAGGCACCGCGATCATCCAGAATGAACGCGTTATCGTTGACGTTTTTCGCGAGCAAGCTCGCTCCTACATTTTTTACAAATCCTCGCTAAGCTCGATCTACTACTAAGGTCGTCTGGAACCCATTGCGCAGCCGCATACAGTGGATACGTTCCAAAATAATAAAAAGCTGTGCTGCGAGGATAAAAACAATGAACGACAGCATTTACCTCTCGATTCAAAACAGCCCGCGTTTCAAGGAGCTGGTCAGGAAAAGGGAAAGGTTCGCCTGGATTCTCTCGGCGATCATGCTTGGGCTTTACTCCGCTTTCATCCTGTTGATCGCCTACGGGCCACAAGTACTGGGGGCCAAGATCAGCCCTGGTTCCTCGATTACCTGGGGCATTCCTCTGGGCGTCGGGCTGATTGTGTCGGCCTTCATTCTCACCGGCATCTATGTGCGTCGGGCCAACGGCGAATTTGACGACCTGAACAATGCGATTCTCAAGGAGGCTGCGCAATGATCCGGCGTCTATTGGCTCTATTCGGTGCTTCGTTGTTGGCTCCGGCCGTTTGGGCGGCGGACGCATTGACCGGTGAAGTGCACAAGCAACCGCTGAACATCTCGGCCATTGTGATGTTCGTCGCGTTTGTCGGCGCCACCCTGTGCATCACTTACTGGGCGTCCAAGCGCAACAAATCGGCGGCGGACTACTATGCGGCGGGCGGTAAGATCACCGGTTTTCAGAACGGTCTGGCGATTGCCGGTGACTACATGTCGGCGGCGTCCTTTCTGGGGATTTCCGCGCTGGTGTTCACCTCCGGCTACGACGGCTTGATCTACTCGATCGGCTTCCTTGTGGGCTGGCCGATCATTCTGTTCCTGATCGCCGAGCGCTTGCGTAACCTGGGCAAATACACCTTTGCCGACGTGGCGTCCTATCGCCTGGGGCAAACCCAGATCCGCAGCCTGTCGGCCTGTGGCTCGCTGGTGGTGGTGGCGTTCTACCTGATCGCGCAGATGGTCGGCGCGGGCAAGCTGATCCAGCTGCTGTTTGGCCTTGATTACCATGTGGCGGTGATCCTGGTGGGTATCCTGATGTGCATGTACGTGCTGTTCGGCGGCATGTTGGCGACCACCTGGGTGCAGATCATCAAGGCGGTGCTGTTGCTGTCCGGTGCCTCGTTCATGGCGCTGATGGTGATGAAGCACGTCAACTTTGACTTCAACATGCTGTTCTCCGAGGCGATCAAGGTTCACCCCAAAGGTGAGGCGATCATGAGCCCAGGCGGCCTGGTGAAAGACCCGATCTCGGCATTCTCCCTGGGCCTGGCACTGATGTTCGGTACCGCTGGCCTGCCGCACATCCTGATGCGCTTCTTCACGGTGAGCGACGCCAAGGAAGCGCGTAAGAGCGTGCTGTACGCTACCGGCTTCATCGGCTACTTCTATATCCTGACCTTCATCATCGGCTTCGGCGCGATCCTTTTGGTCAGCACCAACCCGGCGTTCAAGGATGCAGCGGGCGCCTTGCTCGGTGGTAATAACATGGCGGCGGTGCACCTGGCCAACGCGGTGGGTGGCAGTATCTTCCTGGGCTTCATCTCGGCCGTGGCGTTTGCCACCATCCTGGCAGTGGTTGCCGGCTTGACCCTGGCGGGTGCTTCGGCGGTGTCCCATGACCTGTATGCCAGCGTGATCAAGAAGGGCAAGGCCAACGAGAAAGATGAGATTCGCGTGTCGAAGATCACTACCGTAGCCTTGGGTGTATTGGCCATCGGCCTGGGTATCCTGTTCGAAAGCCAGAACATCGCGTTCATGGTCGGCCTGGCGTTCTCCATCGCCGCCAGCTGTAACTTCCCGGTGCTGCTGCTTTCCATGTACTGGAAAAACCTCACCACCCGTGGCGCCATGATTGGCGGCTGGCTGGGCTTGATCAGCGCCGTGGGCCTGATGATCCTCGGTCCGACCATCTGGGTGTCGATCCTGCACCATGAAAAGGCGATCTTCCCGTACGAGTACCCGGCGCTGTTCTCGATGATCATTGCGTTCGTCGGCATCTGGTTCTTCTCCATCACCGACAAGTCGGCGGCGGCAGAGAAAGAGCGTGCGCTGTACTTCCCACAGTTTGTGCGTTCGCAGACTGGCCTGGGGGCGAGTGGGGCGGTTAATCACTAAGTCGTCAGCTGCATAAGAGATACCCCGGTCGCAAGGCCGGGGTATTTTTTTGCCTGGGCTGGCCTCATCGCGGCATAGGTATCTACATAACTCTGTAAGCTCAACGGTAACCACGATGCGAAGCGAGCCGCTCTTGATCTGCTTTTGATCTTAGGCGGCCCCCCAAATCACTGGCGGATTACGGGCACACCGAGCCTAAGCGAGGTGCCGAGTGGTGGGGCAAGAGCCTTTTGGTTACTTTTGGGCTCTTTTCAAAAGTGACCCGCTGTAAAAGCGGAACCAATAGCAGCCATTACCGCAGGAACGGATATGTACGCGGCCTGATCTGAGATTCTGGTCGGCTTTCAGGCCGCTTTCGCAGGCAAGCCAGCTCCCACATTGGATCGCGGGGTATCAGTTATATCAGTGTTGACTGCCAGGCCGTCACGGGAGCAAGCTCCCTCGCCACAGATTTAGCGTCGTGCCGAAGTTGTGTAGATACCTATGCTCATCGCGGGCAAGCCCGGCTCCCACAGGTTGACTGTGTGAACCCGATCGACTGTGGGAGCTGGCTTGCCTGCGATGGCGGTAGATCAGGCCACACAAACAAAAACGGCCTCCACTAAGGGAGGCCGCTCTCATGACAAACAAGCAGTTAAGTGCTTACTTGCGATCTTCCAGCTTGGTGATGTCACGCGACTCGTAGCCGGTGTACAGCTGGCGCGGGCGGCCAATCTTGTACGGGCTGGAGAGCATTTCTTTCCAGTGGGAGATCCAGCCCACGGTCCGCGCCAGGGCGAAGATCACGGTGAACATGCTGGTTGGAATGCCGATCGCCTTGAGGATGATCCCCGAGTAGAAGTCGACGTTCGGGTACAGCGAGCGTTCGATGAAGTACGGGTCGGTCAGGGCGATCTCTTCCAGGCGCATGGCCAGTTCGAGTTGCGGATCGTTCTTGATGCCCAGTTCCTTCAACACTTCGTCGCAGGTCTGCTTCATGACGGTAGCGCGCGGGTCGCGGTTCTTGTAGACCCGGTGACCGAAGCCCATCAACTTGAACGGGTCGTTCTTGTCCTTGGCCTTGGCGATGAAGGTGTCGATGTTGGACACATCGCCGATTTCATCGAGCATGGTCAATACGGCTTCGTTCGCACCGCCGTGGGCAGGGCCCCACAGTGCGGCGATGCCGGCGGCAATACAGGCGAACGGGTTGGCACCCGAAGAGCCCGCCAGGCGCACGGTAGAGGTAGAAGCGTTCTGCTCGTGGTCGGCGTGGAGGATGAAGATCCGGTCCATGGCCTTGGCGAGCACCGGGCTTATCGGTTTGATCTCGCACGGGGTGTTGAACATCATGTGCAGGAAATTTTCCGCGTACGTCAGGTCGTTGCGCGGGTACATCATGGGTTGGCCCATGGAGTACTTGTAAACCATTGCGGCCAGGGTAGGCATCTTGGCAACCAGGCGGATCGCGGAAATTTCGCGATGCTGCGGGTTATTGATGTCCAGGGAGTCGTGATAGAAGGCCGACAGGGCGCCCACTACACCGCACATGACGGCCATCGGGTGGGCGTCGCGACGGAAGCCGTTGAAGAAGGTCTTCAACTGCTCGTGAACCATGGTGTGGTTCTTCACGGTGCTGACGAACTGGGCTTTCTGCTCGGCTGTTGGCAATTCGCCATTTAGCAGCAGGTAGCAGGTTTCCAGGTAGTCCGACTTTTCAGCCAGTTGCTCGATCGGGTAGCCGCGATGAAGCAGAATGCCATTATCACCATCGATATAGGTGATCTTCGACTCGCAGGAAGCGGTCGACATGAAGCCTGGGTCGAAAGTAAAACGGCCCGTGGCCGTCAGGCCCCGTACGTCGATAACATCGGGACCAACGGTGCCGGTTAAAATGGGCAGCTCGACGGGGGCTGCGCCCTCGATGATCAACTGCGCTTTTTTGTCAGCCATGTGGCCTCCTATTTATGCTTCAAATCATCAGACAGACCCCCCACGCAGGGCCCGCACCACTATATTGATATAAATCCAGATGTCAATTTGCCTAAAGTCTTGCGCCAGAAGGCTTTAACCGTACTTTTTCGTCGAAATTGACTGCCATTTACGCCTTTTATCCCGCCAGCGCAATCAGCTATTAGGGTGAGGTGTGCGCGTTGTCATTAGTAACCTAACTGTCTATACTCGGCCACCGACCGCCAAGGGCTTTTGGGCTTGCTTTCATTGGGGGTCGCACTCCCTGGGTGGTGCTTACCTGACCAGTCGCACTCCCCAACAACTTTGCCCTGATTGTTAGGGGCTCTTCAGTGTGAAAAAAAGCCGTGAATAGCCAACGACCTGTAAACCTAGACCTAAGGACCATCAAACTCCCCATCACCGGCGTTACGTCGTTCCTGCACCGTGTTTCCGGCATCATCCTGTTCCTGGGCTTGGGCATCATGCTTTATGCATTGAGCAAATCCCTGGGTTCCGAGGAAGGATATGCCGAGGTGAAGGCATGCTTGACCAGCCCGCTGGCCAAGTTCGTAGCATGGGGCCTCCTGTCCTCTCTTCTGTATCACCTGGTAGCCGGTGTGCGCCACTTGATCATGGACATGGGCATCGGTGAGACGCTGGAAGGCGGCCGCCTGGGCTCGAAAATCATCATCGCCATTTCCGTGGTGCTGATCGTTCTGGCAGGAGTTTGGATATGGTAACCAGCGTAACGAATCTGTCGCGTTCGGGCCTCTATGACTGGATGGCACAGCGTGTGTCTGCGGTCGTTCTCGCGGCTTATTTCATTTTCCTGATCGGATACCTCGTCGCAAACCCGGGCATCGGCTATGAGCAATGGCACGGCCTGTTTTCCCACAATGCGATGCGAATCTTCAGTCTGCTGGCCCTTGTAGCCCTGGGCGCTCACGCCTGGGTTGGCATGTGGACCATCGCGACTGACTACCTGACGCCGATGGCGCTGGGCAAGTCCGCGACTGCAGTACGTTTCCTCTTCCAGGCAGTATGCGGCGTCGCGATGTTCGCTTACTTCGTCTGGGGTGTGCAGATTCTTTGGGGTATCTGATTCATGGCTAACATTCCAACTATTTCATTCGACGCCATCATTATTGGTGGCGGCGGTGCTGGCATGCGCGCTGCGCTGCAGCTGGCCCAGGGCGGTCACAAGACTGCCGTGATCACCAAGGTGTTCCCGACGCGTTCCCATACCGTATCGGCCCAGGGTGGCATCACCTGCGCCATCGCCTCCGCTGACCCGAACGATGACTGGCGCTGGCACATGTACGATACCGTCAAGGGTTCCGACTATATCGGTGACCAGGACGCTATCGAATACATGTGTCAGGAAGGCCCGGCCGCGGTGTTCGAGCTGGACCACATGGGTCTGCCGTTCTCCCGTACCGAGCAAGGCCGTATCTACCAGCGTCCATTCGGCGGCCAGTCGAAGGATTACGGTAAAGGCGGGCAGGCTGCCCGTACTTGCGCTGCGTCCGACCGTACCGGTCACGCGCTGCTGCATACCCTTTACCAAGGCAACCTGAAAGCCGGTACCACGTTCCTGAACGAGTACTACGCGGTTGACCTGGTGAAGAACGGCAAGGGCGAGTTCGTCGGCGTGATCGCCATCTGCATCGAAACCGGTGAAACCACTTACATCCGCGCCAAAGCTACAGTCCTGGCGACCGGTGGTGCAGGTCGTATCTACGCTTCTACCACCAATGCCCTGATCAACACCGGTGACGGCGTCGGCATGGCCCTGCGTGCTGGCGTACCGGTACAAGACATCGAGATGTGGCAGTTCCACCCGACCGGCATCGCCGGCGCCGGTGTACTGGTGACCGAAGGTTGCCGTGGTGAAGGTGGTTACCTGATCAACAAGCACGGCGAGCGTTTCATGGAGCGTTATGCTCCGAACGCCAAAGATTTGGCTGGCCGTGACGTTGTGGCCCGTTCGATGGTTAAAGAGATCATCGCCGGTAACGGCTGTGGCCCGAATGGTGACCACGTACTGCTGAAACTCGATCACCTCGGTGAAGAAGTGCTGCACAGCCGCCTGCCTGGTATCTGCGAGCTGTCCAAGACCTTTGCCCACGTTGACCCGGTAGTTGCTCCGGTTCCGGTTGTTCCGACCTGCCACTATATGATGGGCGGCGTACCGACCAACATTCACGGCCAGGCGATCACCCAGAATGCCGAAGGCGTGGACGAGATCATCCATGGTCTGTTCGCGGTAGGTGAAGTGGCTTGTGTATCGGTTCACGGTGCCAACCGTCTGGGCGGCAACTCGTTGCTCGACCTGGTGGTATTCGGTCGCGCGGCCGGCCTGCACCTGGAAAAGGCGCTGACTGACGGCATCGAGTACGATGACGCCACCGACGCCAACATCGAAGCGGCCCTGGCGCGCTTGAACGCTCTGAACGAGCGCACGGATGGCGAAGACGTAGCAACCCTGCGTCGCGAGCTGCAAAACTGCATGCAGAACTACTTCGGTGTGTTCCGTACCGGCGAATACATGCAGAAGGGTATTGCCCAACTGGCTGACCTGCGCAAGCGCATCGCCAACGTCAAGATCAACGATAAGAGCCAGGCGTTCAACACCGCTCGTATCGAAGCCCTTGAGCTGCAAAACCTGCTGGAAGTGGCTGAAGCGACGGCGATCGCCGCCGAGGTTCGTAAAGAATCCCGTGGTGCTCACGCTCGTGAAGACTTTGAAGATCGCGACGACGAAAACTGGTTGTGCCACACCCTGTACTTCCCGGGTGACAAGCGCGTAACCAAGCGTGCCGTGAACTTCTCGCCGAAGACGGTGCCGACGTTTGAACCGAAGATTCGGACTTACTAAGGGTGGCTGCCATGTTGAAAGTCAGTGTTTATCGCTACAACCCTGATCAGGACGCTGCGCCGTTCATGCAGGAGTTCCAGGTCGATACCGGTGGTAAAGACCTGATGGTGCTGGATGTACTGGCACTGATCAAAGAGCAGGACGAGGGTTTCTCCTATCGTCGCTCTTGCCGTGAAGGTGTATGCGGTTCCGACGGCATGAACATCAACGGCAAAAACGGCCTGGCGTGCATCACGCCGCTGTCCGCCGTGGTCAAAGGCAACAAGCTGATCGTTCGTCCCCTGCCAGGTTTGCCGGTTATCCGTGACCTGGTCGTCGATATGAGCATCTTCTACAAGCAATACGAGAAAGTTAAGCCATTCCTGCAGAACGACACGCCGGCTCCGGCCATCGAGCGTCTGCAGTCCCCGGAAGAGCGTGAAAAGCTCGATGGCCTGTACGAGTGCATCCTGTGCGCTTGCTGCTCGACATCCTGCCCGTCCTTCTGGTGGAACCCGGACAAGTTCCTGGGTCCAGCTGCGCTGCTGCAAGCCTACCGCTTCCTGGCAGACAGCCGTGACACCAAGACGTCCGAGCGTCTGGCTTCGCTGGATGACCCGTTCAGCGTATTCCGCTGCCGCGGGATCATGAACTGCGTCAACGTATGTCCTAAAGGCCTGAACCCGACTAAGGCCATTGGTCACATCCGTAACATGCTGCTGCAGAGCGGCGTGTAACTGACGTTGTAGTAAAAGCAGGACCGTTGTGCCCGTAAATGCTGCGGCGCAGGCTTCAACCGGCGCCGTAGTTTTAACTTGAGCAGCGACTTACAAAGCCGCGGCTCTTATTTTGAAGAAATGAGACAAGCAGGGGCATTCGGGTTGGTACCCGAACTATCAGCGTGATCCTAAGTGGCTTGTTTTGGTCGCTGCACTTGGCCTTTTGCAAGCAAACTCGGTGTTTTCGCCGGTGGTGTCCCCAAATCGAGGGTGACCAAGCATGCAAGAAAGCGTGATGCAGCGCATGTGGAACAGCGGCTATCTTTCAGGTGGTAACGCTGCCTATGTGGAAGAGCTTTATGAGCTCTACCTGCACGACCCTAACGCTGTGCCAGAAGAATGGCGCACCAAATTTCAGACGTTGTCTTCAGACGGCAACGCTGCCACCGATGTATCGCACGCAACAATTCGCGATCAGTTCGTGCTGCTGGCAAAGAACCAGCGCCGCGCCCAACCGGTTTCCGCCGGCAGCGTGAGCAGTGAGCATGAGAAGAAGCAAGTTGAAGTACTGCGACTGATCCAGGCCTACCGTATGCGTGGCCACCAGGCAGCCCAGCTTGACCCGCTGGGGCTGTGGCAGCGTCCTGCACCTGCAGACCTGTCGATCAATCATTACGGCTTGACCAATGCCGATCTTGATACGACCTTCCGTGCCGGCGACCTGTTCATCGGCAAAGAGGAAGCGAGCCTACGCGAAATTCACGAAGCGTTGCAGCAGACATATTGCCGCACCATCGGCGCTGAATTTACGCACATCACCGATTCCGAGCAGCGCCAGTGGTTCCAGCACCGCCTGGAAGGCGTGCGTGGCCGTCCGGTATTGTCCGCCGATGTGCGCGGCCACCTGCTGGAGCGTGTGACCGCGGCCGAAGGCCTCGAGAAATACCTGGGCACCAAATACCCAGGCACCAAGCGTTTCGGCCTGGAAGGCGGCGAAAGCCTGATTCCGATGCTCGACGAACTGATCCAGCGTTCCGGTTCCTATGGCACCAAGGAAATCGTGATCGGCATGGCTCACCGTGGTCGCCTGAACGTGTTGGTCAACACCTTCGGCAAGAACCCGCGTGAGCTGTTCGACGAGTTCGAAGGCAAGAAGAAGGTCGAGCTGGGTTCCGGTGACGTTAAATACCACCAGGGCTTCTCGTCCAACGTGATGACCACCGGCGGTGAAGTTCACCTGGCCATGGCATTCAACCCCTCCCACCTGGAAATCGTTTCGCCAGTGGTCGAGGGTTCGGTACGTGCTCGCCAGGATCGTCGTAACGACGCCACCGGTGAGAAAGTGCTGCCGATTTCCATCCACGGTGACGCGGCGTTCGCCGGCCAAGGCGTGGTCCTGGAAACGTTCCAGATGTCGCAGACTCGCGGCTTCAAGACCGGTGGTACCGTTCACATCGTCATCAACAACCAAGTGGGCTTCACCATCAGCAACCCGTTGGACGCGCGCTCCACCGAGTACGCCACCGACGTTGCCAAGATGATCCAGGCGCCGATCCTCCATGTGAATGGCGATGATCCGGAAGCCGTGTTGTTCGTGACCCAGCTGGCAGTCGATTACCGCATGCAGTTCAAGCGTGACGTGGTCATCGACCTGGTTTGCTACCGCCGTCGCGGTCACAACGAAGCGGACGAGCCAAGCGGCACCCAGCCGTTGATGTACCAGCAGATCACCAAGCAGCGCACCACCCGTGAGCTGTACGCCGAAAGCCTGACCAAGGCCGGCGTGGTTGACGATGCGCGTGTTCAGGCGAAAGTCGACGAATACCGCAACGCGCTGGACAATGGCCTGCATGTAGTGAAAAGCCTGGTCAAGGAACCGAACAAAGAATTGTTCGTTGACTGGCGCCCCTACCTGGGCCACACCTGGACTGCCCGTCACGATACCTCGTTCGATTTGAAGACGTTGCAGGAACTGTCCGCCAAGTTGCTGGAAATTCCCGAAGGCTTCGTCGTACAGCGCCAAGTTGCGAAGATCTACGAAGACCGTCAGAAGATGCAAGCCGGTGGCCTGCCGATCAACTGGGGTTACGCCGAAACCATGGCGTACGCGACCCTGGCGTTCGAAGGTCACCCGATCCGCATGACCGGCCAGGACATCGGCCGCGGTACGTTCTCGCACCGTCATGCTGTATTGCACAACCAGAAAGACGCGGGCACCTATATCCCGTTGCAGAACTTGTACGAAGGCCAGCCACGTTTCGACCTGTACGATTCGTTCCTGTCCGAAGAAGCCGTACTGGCGTTCGAATACGGTTACTCGACCACCACGCCAAACGCGCTGGTGATCTGGGAAGCCCAGTTCGGCGACTTCGCCAACGGTGCCCAGGTGGTTATCGACCAGTTCATCACCAGCGGCGAGCACAAGTGGGGCCGTCTGTGCGGTCTGACCATGCTGCTGCCGCACGGTTATGAAGGTCAGGGCCCAGAGCACTCCTCGGCCCGTCTGGAGCGTTACCTGCAACTGTGCGCCGAGCACAACATTCAGGTGTGCGTGCCGACGACCCCGGCCCAGATCTACCACTTGCTGCGTCGCCAGGTGATCCGTCCGCTGCGCAAGCCGCTGGTGGTGCTGACGCCGAAGTCGCTGTTGCGTCACAAACTGGCCGTTTCGACCCTGGAAGATCTGGCCCAAGGTTCGTTCCAGACCGTGATTCCAGAGATCGATACGCTGGACGCCGCCAAGGTCACTCGCCTGATCCTGTGCAGCGGCAAGGTCTACTACGATCTGCTGGAAAAACGCCGTGCCGAAGGCCGCGAAGACATCGCCATCGTGCGTATCGAGCAGCTTTATCCGTTCCCGGAAGATGACCTCATGGAGATCATCGCGCCTTACACCAACCTCACGAACGTGGTGTGGTGTCAGGAAGAACCGATGAACCAGGGCGCCTGGTACAGCAGCCAGCATCATCTGCGTCGCAGCATCGGCAACCACAACAAGGCCTTGGTCCTTGAGTACGCCGGCCGTGATGCTTCTGCTGCACCTGCCTGTGGTTACGCGTCGATGCACGCCGAGCAGCAGGAAAAACTGCTGCAAGATGCTTTCACTGTTTAACGCCTTCGCGCTGACTGAAACCGAATTTTAAGGACCTACAGATAATGGCTATCGAAATCAAAGCCCCGTCATTCCCGGAATCGGTTGCCGATGGCACCGTTGCCACCTGGCACAAGAAACCAGGCGAGGCCGTCAAGCGTGACGACCTGATCGTCGACATCGAGACCGACAAAGTCGTTCTGGAAGTGTTGGCCGAAGCTGACGGCGTGCTGGGCGCAATCGTTGCTGAAGAGGGCGCTACCGTTCTGTCGAACCAGGTACTGGGCTCGATCGAAGAGGGCACCGCCGCTGCCGTTGCTCCTGCTCCTGCCGCTGCTGCACCGGCTGCTTCTGCACCTGCCGCACCGGCTGCAGGTGGCGAAGACCCAATCGCTGCACCGGCTGCGCGTCAACTGGCTGAAGAAAACGGCATCAACCTGGCCTCCATCAAGGGCACTGGCAAAGATGGCCGCGTGACCAAGGAAGACGTGGTTGCCGCAGTTGAAGCCAAGAAAAACGCTCCGGCTGCCGCACCTGCCAAGCCTGCAGCGCCTGCTGCCGCTGCGCCTGTGTTTGCCGCTGGCGACCGCACCGAGAAGCGCGTACCGATGACTCGCGTACGTGCCACCGTAGCCAAGCGCCTGGTTGAAGCTCAGTCGAACATGGCGATGCTGACTACCTTCAACGAAGTCGACATGACCGAAGTCATGGCCCTGCGTTCGAAGTACAAGGACCTGTTCGAGAAGTCCCACAACGGCGTGCGCCTGGGCTTCATGTCGTTCTTCGTGAAAGCGGCCACCGAAGCGCTGAAGCGCTTCCCGGCAGTCAACGCTTCCATCGACGGCGGCGACATCGTTTACCACGGCTACTCGGATATCGGTGTTGCCGTCTCCAGCGACCGCGGCCTGGTGGTTCCAGTCCTGCGTAACGCCGAGCTGATGAGCCTGGCCGAAATCGAAGGCGGCATCGCTGGCTTCGGCAAGAAAGCCCGTGACGGCAAGCTGACCATCGACGAGATGACCGGCGGTACCTTCACCATCACCAACGGTGGTACCTTCGGTTCGATGATGTCGACGCCGATCGTCAACCCACCGCAAGCCGCGATCCTGGGCATGCACAACATCATCCAGCGTCCGATGGCCATCAACGGCCAAGTCGTGATCCGCCCAATGATGTACCTGGCACTGTCTTACGATCACCGCCTGATCGACGGTAAAGAAGCCGTGACGTTCCTGGTGACCATCAAGAACCTGCTGGAAGACCCGGCTCGCCTGCTCCTGGACATCTGATAGAAGCAGTTGCACGTTG
Source organism: Pseudomonas sp. AM4(2022) (assembly GCF_036346515.1). NCBI lineage: Bacteria > Pseudomonadati > Pseudomonadota > Gammaproteobacteria > Pseudomonadales > Pseudomonadaceae > Pseudomonas > Pseudomonas sp. AM4(2022). The sequence goes on along the minus strand of NZ_JAOTNW010000016.1, from coordinate 100,672 downwards.
CGAGCTACAAGCTGTAGGAAAAAGCAGCTTGGCTTGCAACGTGTGGCTAGAAGCTTGTCGCAAATAGAGGATCTATTTTCATGACACAGAAATTTGACGTTGTAGTGATTGGTGCAGGCCCTGGCGGCTATGTTGCCGCCATCAAGGCTGCGCAACTGGGCCTCTCCACTGCTTGCATCGAAAAATACACCGACAAGGAAGGCAAACTGGCGCTGGGCGGTACTTGCCTGAACGTGGGTTGCATTCCATCCAAGGCGCTGCTGGACAGCTCCTGGAAATTCCACGAAGCCCAAGACGGCTTCGCGATCCACGGCATCAACCATGCTGGCGTGACCATGGACGTACCAGCAATGGTCGGCCGTAAAGCCAACATCGTCAAAGGCCTGACTTCCGGCGTTGCCACCTTGTTCAAGGCCAACGGCGTGACTTCCATTCAAGGCCACGGCAAGCTGCTGGCCGGCAAGAAAGTTGAAGTCACCAAGCCAGACGGTTCGGTTGAAGTCATCGAAGCCGAAAACGTGATCCTGGCACCCGGCTCGCGCCCAATCGACATTCCGCCTGCTCCTGTTGATAACAACGTGATCGTTGATTCGACCGGCGCCCTGGAATTCCAGGCTGTGCCTAAGCGTCTGGGCGTCATCGGCGCCGGCGTGATCGGCCTGGAACTGGGTTCGGTATGGTCCCGCCTGGGTGCTCAAGTCACCGTGCTGGAAGCCCTGGATACATTCTTGCTGGCTGCCGACACCGCGGTGTCCAAGGAAGCGCTGAAAACCCTGACCAAACAAGGTCTGGACATCAAGCTCGGCGCCCGTGTTACCGGTTCCAAGGTCAACGGCGAAGAAGTCGTAGTGACCTACACCGATAAAGACGGCGAGCAGACCATCACCTTCGACAAGCTGATCGTCGCCGTGGGCCGCCGCCCAGTGACCAACGACCTGCTGGCTTCCGACAGCGGCGTGAACATCGACGAGCGTGGTTTCATCCACGTTGATGATCATTGCGCCACCACCGTGCCTGGCGTCTATGCCATTGGCGACGTGGTTCGTGGCATGATGCTGGCCCACAAGGCTTCCGAAGAGGGCATCATGGTCGTTGAGCGCATCAAGGGTCACAAGACCCAGATGAACTACGACCTGATCCCATCGGTTATCTACACCCACCCGGAAATTGCATGGGTCGGCAAGAACGAACAGCAGTTGAAAGCTGAAGGCGTTGAAGTTAACGTCGGCACCTTCCCGTTTGCCGCTTCTGGCCGTGCCATGGCAGCTAACGACACCGGTGGTTTTGTCAAAGTCATCGCTGATGCCAAGACTGACCGCGTATTGGGCGTCCACGTGATTGGCCCAAGCGCTGCAGAACTGGTTCAGCAAGGCGCGATCGGCATGGAGTTCGGCACCAGTGCAGAGGATCTGGGCATGATGGTCTTCTCCCATCCGACCCTGTCCGAAGCGCTGCATGAAGCTGCGTTGGCAGTGAATGGCGGCGCCATCCACATTGCCAACAAGAAGAAGCGCTAAGCGAGATAATAAGAAACCACGGCGGAGTTGCCCGTCGTGAGCCTTGCGCGCAAGACTCACCGCGGAATATCCGCTGGACGCAGCCTTGCGCAGCTTTACGGGCCATAAGCCCCGCAAGTTGCGCAAGCAGCAGTCACAGGTGGCGCGGCACTCATAATGAGCGCAGCGCCGAATGCGCAGTACCTAACGAAGACGGTAAAAAGCATGAATCTTCACGAGTATCAGGGTAAGCAGCTGTTCGCTGAATACGGCCTGCCAGTTTCCAAGGGCTACGCAGTAGACACCCCGGAAGCAGCAGCAGAAGCTTGCGACAAAATCGGCGGCAGCGAGTGGGTTGTCAAAGCCCAGGTCCACGCCGGTGGTCGCGGTAAAGCGGGCGGCGTCAAGCTGGTTCGCAGCAAAGAAGACGCCAAGGCCTTCGCACAGCAGTGGCTGGGCAAGCGTCTGGTGACTTACCAGACTGATGCCAATGGCCAACCAGTCACCAAGATCCTGGTTGAATCGTGCACTGATATCGCTAAAGAGCTGTACCTGGGCGCTGTCGTTGACCGTTCGAGCCGTCGCATCGTGTTCATGGCTTCCACCGAAGGTGGCGTGGACATCGAGAAAATCGCTCACGAAACCCCAGAAAAAATTCTGAAGGCCACTATCGATCCACTGGTTGGCGCTCAGCCATTCCAGGGTCGTGAACTGGCTTTCCAGCTGGGCCTGGAAGGCAAGCAAGTTGCCCAGTTCGCCAAGATCTTCGTAGGTCTGGCCAAACTGTTCCAGGATCACGATCTGGCCCTGCTGGAAGTGAACCCGCTGGTGATCAAGGCTGACGGCGATCTGCACTGCCTCGATGCCAAGATCAACATCGACGCCAACGCCATGTACCGTCAGCCTAAGCTGAAGACTTTCCACGATCCGTCGCAAGACGATCCGCGCGAAGCGCACGCTGCCAAGTTCGAACTGAACTACGTAGCCCTGGAAGGTAACATCGGCTGCATGGTCAACGGTGCCGGCCTGGCCATGGGTACCATGGACATCGTCAACCTGCATGGCGGCAAGCCAGCCAACTTCCTCGACGTAGGTGGTGGCGCTACCAAGGAACGCGTTACCGAAGCGTTCAAGATCATCCTGTCCGACTCCAACGTCGCTGCAGTACTGGTCAACATCTTCGGCGGCATCGTTCGTTGCGACATGATTGCCGAAGGCATCATCGGTGCAGTGAAAGAAGTCGGCGTTAAAATCCCGGTTGTTGTTCGCCTTGAAGGTAACAACGCTGAACTGGGCGCTAAAGTACTGGCAGAAAGCGGTTTGAACATCATCGCGGCTACCAGCCTGACCGACGCTGCTCAACAAGTTGTCAAAGCTGCGGAGGGCAAGTAATGAGCGTCCTGATCAATAAAGACACCAAAGTTATCTGCCAGGGTATTACCGGTTCGCAAGGTAGTTTCCACACCCAGCAAGCCATCGAATACGGCACCCAGATGGTTGGTGGCGTAACACCAGGCAAAGGCGGCACCGAGCACCTGGGCCTGCCCGTGTTCAACACCGTGAAAGAAGCAGTAGAAGCCACTGGCGCCACTGCCAGCGTGATCTACGTTCCAGCTCCTTTCTGCAAGGACTCGATCCTGGAAGCGGCATTCGGCGGCATCAAGCTGATCGTCTGCATCACCGAAGGCATTCCTACCCTGGACATGCTGGACGCTAAAGTTAAGTGCGACGAACTGGGCGTAGTCCTGATCGGCCCTAACTGCCCAGGCGTGATCACCCCAGGCGAATGCAAGATCGGCATCATGCCAGGTCACATTCACTTGCCAGGTAAAGTCGGTATCGTTTCCCGTTCCGGCACCCTGACCTACGAAGCTGTGAAGCAGACCACTGACGCCGGTTTCGGTCAGTCGACTTGCGTCGGCATCGGCGGTGACCCGATCCCAGGCTCCAACTTCATCGACATCCTGAAGCTGTTCCAGGAAGACCCGAAGACCGAAGCGATCGTGATGATCGGTGAGATCGGCGGTTCGGCTGAAGAAGAAGCGGCTGCCTACATCAAGGCACACGTGACCAAGCCGGTTGTTTCCTACATCGCTGGTGTGACTGCCCCTGCGGGCAAGCGCATGGGCCATGCTGGCGCAATCATCTCTGGCGGCAAAGGCACTGCAGACGAGAAATTCGCTGCACTGCAAGACGCAGGTGTGAAAACCGTGCGTTCGCTGGCAGACATCGGCAAGGCCCTGGCCGAGCTGACCGGTTGGGCTGTCAAGTAAGCCTCGCGCTTAGCTGACGTTTCACCACACAAAGGCCACCTTCGGGTGGCCTTTGTGCATTCTGTGTCTGCGATATGGCCCTTCTGTAGGAGCGAGCTTGCTCGCGAAAAACGTCAACGGTAACGCGCGCTTCCTGAATGAACGCGGCGCCTGTGAGTTTTTCGCGAGCAAGCTCGCTCCTACAAAAAAACGGTATGGGCAAATTAAGTACGAAAATGCGACATGGGAATGTCGCTTATCGGACAGTCCGCCCCGCAACAGTGCGTTTGTCAGGCTAATTCTGTACTCTAGCCGCCTCTTTATGCGTCCGCGTCCCAAAAGGAAGCTGCGCGCTAGACCGGTCGGTCCCCACAAGGGCCGGCAGCATTTCCCTCATCCATAGGGAAGCCCTCTCTAAATTCCGATTCAGTAGTGTGGTATTTCCTCAAATGAAAGTGTTGAAAAGCCAGGATATCCTGGCGCTGGGCTTTATGACCTTTGCCCTGTTCGTGGGCGCCGGCAACATCATCTTCCCGCCTATCGTTGGTTTGCAGTCCGGGCCGCATGTCTGGATGGCGGCGCTGGGCTTTCTGATCACCGCGGTCGGTTTGCCGGTGGTCACCGTGATCGCCCTGGCCAAGGTCGGTGGTGGCATGGATGCGCTGAGCAGCCCGATTGGCAAGATCGCCGGTGGCCTGCTGGCGGCAGCGGCCTACCTGGCAGTGGGCCCGCTGTTCGCGACCCCGCGCACCGCAACCGTGTCGTTTGAAGTGGGCCTGGCGCCCTTGACCGGTGAAAGCCCGTTGGCGCTGTTCCTCTACAGCTCGGTGTATTTCCTGGTGGTGTTCTTTGTCTCGCTGTACCCAGGTCGACTGCTGGACACCGTGGGCCGTTTCCTGGCACCGCTGAAAATCATCGCCCTGGCTATTCTCGGTATCGCTGCATTTGCCTTGCCTGCCGGTGAGGTGGGGGTTGCCACGCCGGAATACGTTGCCGCGCCGTTCTCCCAAGGGTTTATCAATGGTTATCTGACCATGGATACCCTGGGCGCCCTGGTGTTCGGCATCGTGATCGTCAACGCGATCCGCTCCCGTGGCGTCGAGTCGCCCAAGCTGATCACCCGCTACGCGATCATTGCCGGGCTGATTGCCGGCGTGGGCCTGGCACTGGTATATGTCAGCCTGTTCCGCCTGGGTTCGGGCAGCCATGCCGTGGCCGCGGGTGCCAGCAATGGCGCGGCGGTACTGCACGCCTACGTGCAATACACGTTCGGCTCCCTGGGCAGTGGTTTCCTCGCCGTGCTGATTTCCCTGGCATGCCTGGTGACCGCCGTGGGCCTGACCTGTGCCTGCGCCGAGTACTTCAGCAAGATCCTGCCGCTGTCCTACAAGACCCTGGTGGTGATCCTGGCACTGTTCTCGCTGTTTGTGTCCAACCTGGGCTTGACCAAACTCATTGCCTTCTCGATCCCGGTACTGACCGCGATCTACCCGCCGTGCATTGTGTTGGTGGCCTTGAGCTTCTGCAAAGGGTTCTGGCAGGAACAGGGCCGTATTGTCGGCCCGGTGATGCTGGTGTCGTTCATCTTTGGCTGCATCGACGCAATCAAGGGTGCGGGCCTGGCGGGTTGGATGCCTACGCAACTGGTAAACCTGCCGTTGAGCGAACAAGGCCTGGCGTGGCTGGTGCCGTCGGTGATGACGCTGGTGGTAGCCGTGGTGATTGACCGTATGCTGGGCAAGCGCAGCGAAGCCATCGCGTAACACGCGGTTTGTACTGCACTGAAATGCCCCGTATCAAACGATACGGGGCTTTTTTTTTGAGTCGATGGCAGTGTCTTTTTTTTGGGGATGGCGTCAAAAATCTCAAGTTGAAAACACCGGTCGGTGTGGGAGCTGGCTTGCCTGCGATGGCGGCACATCGGTTGGCGCGGTGGTGACTGCAAAGACGCTATCGCAGGCAAGCCAGCTCCCACATTTGGACCGTGTCGGCCTTATCATCCTGTGTACAAGGACCCGCATGTCGTTCGTTGAAGCCAATTGGATCCACCTGCTTGCCGCACTCTGGTTTGTTATCTGCTGGGGCGGCTACACCCGTTACGCAACGTGGAAAGCCCGGGACACGGCGTGCCTGGCCAGCGTGTTGCACCTGTACCGTGAAGACTGGATGCGCCGCATGCTGTTGCGCGACAACCGTATCGCCGACGCCAGTGTGATCGGTAACCTGGAGCGCAATGCCTCGTTCTTTGCCTCCAGCACCTTGATCATCCTCGCCGGTATTCTCACCGTGCTGGGGGCTTCGGAACGCGCAGTGTCACTGCTGGCGGACATTCCCATGGTGCAGCAGGCATCCCAGGGCATGTCGGAGATCAAATTACTGTGCCTGGCACTGGTGTTCGTCTACGCCTTTTTTACCTTCAGTTGGTGCATGCGCCAGTACAACTTCGCGGCGGTACTGGTGGGCTCGGCGCCCATGATCGGTGAACGGCACGTGTCAGAGCAGGAGCGCAAAGCGTTTGCTTTGCGGGCGGCGCGAGTGATTTCGATGGCGGCCAACCAGTTCAACTTTGGCCTGCGCGCGTATTACTTCGGCATGACCATGCTGGCCTGGTTTGTCAGCCCCTGGTTGTTCATGTTGATGAGTAGCGGGGTGGTGCTAGTGCTGTACCGCCGCGAGTTCCATTCCGATGTATTGCAGGTGATGGTGTATACCCCGACCGATATGCCAGCAGTCGAGGCTGCAAAAGAGGGCGCATCGTAGCGCTGGCAGTAAATCGCAGACAAAGAAAAGCCCGCTTAGTCAGCGGGCTTTCTTTTTGCTGCAATCCAGCTTTAAACCCTGCGATTACTGCTTGGCAGGTTCTGCAGGTGCGGCAGGTGCAGCTTCTTTTGCAGCAGCTTCGTTCGATTCGGCCTGAGCTTTGGCAGCTTCGGCGTTTTCTTTCGCAGCGTCGTTCACTTTATCCTGTGCTTTAGCCATGTCTTGCTGTGCTTGCTCAGAGTGTGCAGCGGCATCTTGGGCTTTGTCTTCGGATTTCTTGTCGCAGGCAGCCAGACCGAGAGCAGCGGCCAGCATCATGGAAATAGCTAATGTCTTACGCATGGGGTGTTTCTCCTTATTGAAGATATCTACTGGCCTTTCGAACCCAAGGGGCCAGCATTAGTTCCTTATGTCTCACAGATATATAGCATGTTTCGTACAGGAACTTTACCCACTCATTCCAATCCGCCGAATTCACACTAATAAGAGTCTAAAACAATGACCGAAAACCCTTTGTTAGAGCGTGCCATGCGCTTCGTTTGGGCCCTGCGCCATTGCCAGGTGCTGGGTGTGACGGTGCATGAAGCCAGCGAGGAGGGCATGACCCTCGTACTGCCTTATGGGCCGCATGTCGTCGGTGACCCCCTGAGCGGGGTGATCCACGGCGGCGCGCTGACCTCATTGATGGACACCGCGTGCGGCATGGCGACCCTGTGCGTACTGCCCGAGTTCGAGGTGTGCCCCACTCTGGACCTGCGTATCGACTACATGCATCCCGCCGAACCCCATAAGCCGGTGTATGGCTTCGCGCAATGCTACCGGGTGACTACCGACGTGATCTTCACCCGTGGCGTTGCCTATCAGGACGACCCGCAACAACCTATCGCCCATGTGGTGGGCACGTTCATGCGCATGGGCAAGCGCCTCAAAGGCACGCAAGGGCTGGGCACTGTCATCAAGGGAGAGCAGGCATGACGCATCGGTTCAAGACCCGCCTGGAGCAAGCCCTTGATTGCGGCAACTACGACGCGCTGCTCGACCTTGTGCCCTATGCCAAGCTGATCGGCATCGAATGCACCCGCCTGGGGGATGAGTTGCTGTTTCGGCTGCCGGCCAACAAGGACAACATTGGTAACCCCATATTGCCGGCGCTGCATGGCGGAGTGATCGCCGGCTTCATGGAGCTGGCAGCCGCCATGCACCTGCTGGTGTTCACTGGCGCTCCGGGCCTGCCGAAAATCATCGACTTTTCCCTGGATTACCTGCGCGCCGGCCAGTTTCGGGACACCTATGCCAAGTGCCAGGTATGGCGCCAGGGCCGGCGCGTGGCCAACGTGGCGATTACCGCCTGGCAGAGCACCCCGGCCGAACCGATTGCCACTGGCCGGGCACATTTCAAAATTGAGGAATTGGCCTGCCCTTGAAATCCTGGTCTGAGCCCCCAACTTTGATGACAACCCGCCGCCAACCCTCAAGGGCGCGGCCACTGCCATCCAATTGGAGTTTGATGACCATGAGTGTGGAAACTCAAAAGGAAACCCTGGGCTTCCAGACCGAGGTGAAGCAACTGCTGCACCTCATGATCCATTCGCTGTATTCCAACAAGGAAATTTTCCTTCGCGAATTGATCTCGAACGCCTCTGACGCTGTCGATAAATTACGTTTCGAAGCCCTGTCCAAGCCTGAGTTGCTGGAAGGCGGCGCGGAACTGAAGATCCGTGTGAGCTACGACAAAGACGCCAAGACCGTCACCCTCGAAGACAACGGTATCGGCATGAGCCGTGACGATGCGATCACCCACCTGGGGACCATCGCCAAATCCGGCACCGCAGATTTCATGAAGAACCTGTCGGGCGACCAGAAAAAAGACTCTCACCTGATCGGCCAATTCGGCGTGGGCTTCTATTCGGCCTTCATCGTCGCCGACAAGGTTGAAGTATTCAGCCGCCGCGCCGGCCTTGACGCCAGCGAAGGCGTGCACTGGGCTTCCAAGGGCGAGGGCGAATTTGAAATCGCCACTATCGACAAGGCTGACCGTGGCACGCGCATCGTGCTGCACCTGAAAGCCGGTGAAGACGAATTCGCCGATGGCTGGCGCCTGCGCAACATCATCAAGAAGTACTCCGACCACATCGCGTTGCCGATCGAGTTGCCCAAGGAACAGACCGTTGCCGAAGGCGAAGAAGCCCCGGCGGTGGAGTGGGAAACCGTCAACCGCGCCAGCGCCCTGTGGACCCGTCCGCGTACCGAGATCAAGGACGAGGAATACCAGGAGTTCTACAAGCACATCGGCCACGACTACGAGAACCCGCTGAGCTGGAGCCACAACAAGGTTGAAGGCAAGCTCGAATACAGCTCGCTGCTCTACGTACCGGCCCGTGCTCCGTTCGACCTGTACCAGCGCGAAGCGCCAAAAGGCCTGAAGCTGTACGTGCAGCGTGTGTTCGTGATGGACCAGGCTGAATCCTTCCTGCCGCTGTACCTGCGCTTTATCAAAGGTGTGGTCGACTCCAACGACCTGTCGCTGAACGTGTCGCGGGAAATCCTGCAGAAAGATCCGATCATCGACTCTATGAAGTCGGCGCTGACCAAGCGTGTACTCGACATGCTGGAAAAACTGGCGAAGAACGAGCCTGAGCAATACAAGAGCTTCTGGAAAAACTTCGGCCAGGTCATGAAAGAAGGCCCGGCAGAAGATTTTGCCAACAAGGAAAAAATCGCCGGTTTGCTGCGTTTTGCCTCGACTCAAGGCGAAGACGGCGAGCAGGTTGTGTCCCTGGCTGACTACCTGGCACGTGCCAAGGAAGGTCAGGACAAGATCTACTACCTGACCGGCGAAACCTACGCTCAGGTCAAGAACAGCCCGCACCTGGAAGTCTTCCGCAAGAAAGGCATCGAAGTGCTGCTGCTGACCGACCGTATCGATGAGTGGCTGATGAGCTACCTCACCGAGTTTGACGGCAAAACCTTTGTCGACGTGGCCCGTGGTGACCTGGACCTGGGGAACCTGGACTCCGAAGAAGAGAAGAAAGAAGCCGAAGAAGTCGCCAAGTCCAAAGAGGGCCTGGTTGAGCGCATCAAGGCTTCCTTGGGCGAAGCGGTCAGTGAGGTGCGGGTATCCCACCGCCTGACCGATTCCCCGGCGATCCTGGCCATCGGCGAGCAGGACCTGGGCATGCAGATGCGCCAGATCCTCGAAGCCAGCGGCCAGAAAGTGCCGGATTCCAAGCCGATCTTCGAATTCAACCCGTCTCACCCGCTGATCGAGAAACTCGATGGCGAGCAGAGCGAAGAGCGGTTTGGCGACCTGTCGCACATCCTCTTCGACCAGGCCGCCCTGGCAGCCGGCGACAGCTTGAAGGACCCGGCCGCGTATGTGCGCCGACTGAACAAGCTGTTGGTTGAATTGTCGGTTTAACACCGATGTAGAAAAACCCGCTTCGGCGGGTTTTTTCGTTCTGGCTCTACTGTAGGAGCGAGCTTGCTCGCGAAGAACGTCAACGATAACGCGCAAATGCTGAATGAACGCGGTGATCTCACGTTTTTCGCGAGCAAGAACTAGGCGTCCCCCTCGCTCCTACAGGGAGCATCGTCAATCCATCTAAATTGGGGAAAATGATGAGCCAAGTCACTGTACGTTCCGTGGTCTATCAGATTGATGGCCAGTCTTATGAAAGCCGTCTGGCGTTCGATGCCAGCCACAAGGGCCCGTTGCCGGGACTGCTGATGGCGCCGAACTGGATGGGCGTGAGTGCGGGGGCTGAAGAGATCGCGAAGGCCGTTGCCGGCAAAGGCTACGTGGTGTTGATTGCCGACCTCTACGGGCAAAACGTACGTCCTTCAAATGGCGATGAAGCGGGCGCGGCGATGATGCCGTTGAAGAATGATCGCCCACTGCTGAACAAGCGTATGCAAGCCGCCTTCGAGCAACTGCAAGGCCAGACTGAAGCAGCAGTGGACACGTCGAAACTGGCCACCTTTGGCTTCTGCTTTGGCGGTTGCTGTTCCCTGGAACTGGCCCGTACCGGCGCGCCGCTGAAGGCTGCCGTGTCGTTCCACGGCACCCTGGATACGCCGAACCCTGCAGACGCGAAGAACATCAAGGGGTCAGTGCTGGTGCTGCATGGCGCCTCGGACCCGTTGGTGCCCAAAGAGCAACTGCCGGCATTCGAAGATGAAATGAACGCGGCGGGTGTGGATTGGCAGTTGCTCAGCTACGGCGGCGCGGTGCATTCCTTTACCGACCCCCATGCCAATGTGCCAGGCAAGATGATGTACGACGCCAAGACCGCTGCACGGGCTTTCCAGTCGATGCATAACTTGTTGGATGAAGTGTTCAAGGGCTGATGCTTCGGCGCCTGCTCGGGCCTCTTCGCGAGCAAGCCCGCTCCCACATTTGACTGCGTTCACAGATCGAAATGTGGGAGCGGGCTTGCTCGCGAATGCTATCTAACAGGCAACTCGATTCTTTCTGACTCCCCCGGCACAGTGGGCCAATCCCCAGCCGCCCAACGCTGTCTCGCCTGCTCGATCACCGCCGGATCGCTCGCCACAAAATTCCAGTTGATCCGCCGTGGCCCATCCAGCGGCGCCCCGCCAAACACCATCAGGTGGCAATCACTCTCGGCATACAGGGTCAGCTCCTGCCCAGTCGGCAATACCACCAAGCTGTTGACCTCCAGGGCTTCACCGTCCAATTGCGCCTCACCCTCCAGCACATACACCGCACGTTCCTCATGTTCATCCGGAATCAGCAGGGTAGTGGCGGTTTGCATCTGTACCTCGGCATACAGCGTCGGCGATAGCACCGGCACCGGTGATCTGAGGCAAAAACCATCACCGGCGATCAAACGCACCTGCACGCCGAGGTTATCGCTTATCGGCAAGCTCGCCGCGGGGTGATGGCTGTAGTGTCCCGGCCCTGTCTCGTGGTCCCTGGGCGAGGCCAGCCACACCTGCAGGCCATGCAGGTTGAAACCCCTGGCCTTGACCGCTTCAGGTGTGCGCTCGACGTGGGCAATCGCACTGCCGGCGGTCATCCAGCTGACATCGCCGGCTTGCACAACCTGGTCCGAGCCAAGGCTGTCCTTATGCTGCAAGACGCCTTCAAACAGGTAGGTGAGGGTGGAGAGGCCGATGTGGGGATGCTGGCGGATATTCATGCCGGTACCCGGTGCGTAGCGGGTCGCCAACATATGGTCGAAAAACACAAAGGGCCCGACGCTGCGGCATTCACGCGAGGGCAGGGGCCGCAGGATAGGCTGGCCTTCTACATCTTCGGGGCGAGGGCGAATCACGGTGAGAGTGGTCATGGGCATCCCAGTCTGAGCGGGTTAGATGCTATGAAGCATAACCCGCTCGATGGGAGGTTGGGCTATTGGCTGAAGGCGCCTTCCGACAATTTCGTTTCGATAGTGACTTCGGCGGTGGTCATCAGCTTGTGTACCGGGCACTTATCAGCGACGCGGTGCAGTTCATCGCGCTGGGCGTCGGTGAGTACGCCCTTGAGGGTGAGCTTGACGTTGAGCTTGTATTTACCCTTTTGCTCCTCGGCGCTGTCGTGGGTGACCTCCACAGTCACGCCGGTCAGCGGGATATTTTTTTTCTGCGCGTAGAGCCTCACGGTCAAGGCTTTGCAAGACGCCAGCGCAGCATCGAAATAATCGTGGGGGGAGGGCGCTGAATCGTCACCGCCCAGGCTCTTGGGCAGGTCGGTAAACAGCTCGTGATTATTGATATTCACACTGTGACGGAAGTTTTCAGCGTTCAGCGTATTAACGGTAACAGGCATGGCAAACCTCGTAAGGGGCAGGATGAAGGTCATGCAGTTATAGAGCATGCTGGCACTCCAGTGTTCCGGTTTTTTCCGTGCTGAACCCTGACGGCTGGCGCAAGGTCTACCCGTATCAGCCCTTATTGAGGTTTTACCGTGTTTGGAGCCCGCCTGAGTCTTGCCTTGTTGCTCGCCGCCAGCAGCCTTGCCGTGCAGGCTCGTGACTATGCCTACAGCGACGCGCACCTGCATTACGTGGATTTTTTCCAGGAAACCGCCGGCATGGACAAGCTGCTCAAGGCCATGGCGGACAACCGTATTGAGCACGTCATGATTTCCGGGATTCCCGTGGCCAAGAAATGGCACGAAGACGAGCCCAAGCGCCCGCGCTATTACGCCGGTGACGACGCCGATGCCTATTGGTACAGCGCCACGGATGTGATCGTCGCGGCGGCGGTCAATAAACTGTCCTCCGAGCAACGCCAGCACTTTCATCCGTTCCTCGCCGGTTTCAATCCCAACGACAAGAACTCCGCCGCCCATATCCAGCGCATGCTCGACCTTAACCCAGGGCTGTGGCAGGGCATCGGTGAAGTGTTTACCCGCCACGATGACCTCACCGCCCTGACCTCCGGCGACACGCCGCGTGCCAATAACGAAGCCATGACGCGCATCTACCACCTGGCGGCCGAAAACGACCTGCCGGTGATGCTGCATTCCAACATCACCTCTAAACGTGAGCGCAACCCACTGTACCTGGCGGAAGTCGAGCAGCCGTTACGCAACCACCCGCACACGCGTTTTATCTGGGCCCATGCCGGTACCAGTAAGGAAATCCACCGTCATCAGGTGCAAATGGATTTTTTGCTGCCCACCTTGGCGCGCCTGCTTGAGGCTTACCCCAACCTGTATATCGACCTGTCCTGGAGCATGCTCACGCCGTATCTGCTGGACGACGCCGGCAAGCCACGGCCGCAATGGGTGGCGTTGGTGGAGCGCTTCCCGGATCGCTTCATGCTCGGCTCCGACGTTGTGGGGCGCTTCAATAAGTTGGGCAAAGAGATGCGCCGTTTCGATCCTTTCCTCGATGCGTTGCCCGAAGACGTTGCCCACAAGGTCGCGCGCGACAATTTCCTGGCCATCCTGCCCAAGCCGCCTCGCGATGGAGACGCGCATTGATATCGCGTTTTGGTCTTATGCCAATGACCTGAGGTGCCGATAACGTCCAAGAGACTCGCTGCAGGTGGATGCAGTACTTTTGGAAGGAACCCTGGCATGAATATCCGCAGTTTGAATATCGCCCCTCGCGCCGGCCTGGGCTTTGGTGTGCTGGCGTTGATGGTGTTTGTCTTGGGCGGCTTTGCCCTGTTGCAGATGGCCAATATGCGCCAGCAGTCGGACCAGGTGGAGGCCAACTGGCTGCCCAGCGTAATGGCGGTGGGGGAGATGAATCAGGATGTGTTGCGCATTCGGGCGCTGACGTTGCGCTTGCTGGTCAACCGCGACCCCCAGGCGGTGGCGCAGAACGAGCAGAAAATCGCCGAGATCAAAACCGGTTTGCACCACGCTGAAGGCGTGTACGAGGCGTTGATCGTCTTGCCTGAAGAGCGCGTGCTGTTTGATCGCTTCAAGGTCGAGGAGCAACAGTATCTGCAACGCCAGGAGCAGGTGGTGGGCTTATCCAAGGCCAATCGGCTGGAGGAGGCCATTGCGGTGGTCAATGGCGAAATGAATCAGATGGCCGACCAGATGGCCGTGACGTTGCGTGAGTTGGTCAATCTGAACAAGTCCAGCGCCAACGAGGCCGCCCGGCTGGCACAACACGTGTTCAGCCAGTCGCGGGTCTGGGTGATGGTCATGATTGGCGTCACGGCGTTGATCACGATCGGCCTGGCCGTGTGGCTGACGCGTAGCATCGTGCTACCGCTGGCGCAATCGTTGAAAGTAGCCCAGGGCGTTGCCAGCGGCGATTTAACTGGCGAGATCAAGCTCAGTGGCAGCGACGAGCCGGCGCGCTTGCAGCAGGCGCTCAAGCGCATGCAGGAGAGCTTGCGCGACACTATCCGGCGCATATCAGAATCGTCGAACCAATTGGCGTCGGCTTCCGAAGAGCTCAGTTGCGTCACCGAGGATGCGACCCGTGGTTTGCACCAGCAGAACCAGGAAATCGAACAGGCGGCCACGGCGGTCAATCAAATGACGGTGGCGGTGGAGGAGGTGGCGAGCAATGCTGTGGCCACTTCCCAGGCGTCTCGCGAATCCGACCGCATTGCCCAGCAAGGGCGTGAACAGGTGCAGCAGACGGTGGTGTCGATTGAAGCCCTGGCAACCGATGTGACCGCCAATGTGACCCAGGTCGAAGCGCTGGCGCAAAAGGTCTATGGCATCAGCACAGTGCTGGATGTGATTCGCTCGATTGCCGAGCAAACCAACTTGCTGGCATTGAACGCGGCGATTGAAGCGGCGCGAGCGGGTGACGCCGGGCGCGGGTTTGCGGTGGTGGCCGATGAGGTGCGAGCCTTGGCCCATCGCACGCAGCAGTCGACCCAGGAAATCGAGCAGATGATCAGCGGGATTCAGCAGGGCACCGACCAGGCTGTCAGTTCGATGCAGCAGAGCAATACGCGGGCGCGCTCCACACTGGATATCGCCAAATCGGCGGGCATGGCCCTGGAAGAGATTGCCTCGGCATTCACCTTGATCAACGAACGCAATTTGGTCATTGCCAGTGCCTCGGAGCAGCAGGCGGCGGTGGCTCGGGAGGTGGATCGTAACCTGATGAATATCCGCGACCTGGCGCATCAGACATCGACCGGGGCCAACCAGACCAGTGCAGCGAGCCAGGAGTTGTCGCGGTTGGCGGTGGATTTGAACTCGATGGTGGCGCGGTTTTCGGTGTAGGGCGAGGAACCGGGTTGGCCCATTCGCAGGCAAGCCAGCTCCCACCTTTGACTGTATTCACAATTCAAAGGTGGGAGCTGGCTTGCCTGCGATGAAGGCGATGCGGTTTCAAATCAAAGCGCAAAAAAAAGCCCCGAACCAGTCGGGGCTTTTTCATGTGATCTGCGGGGCTTACTTGCCCTGCCAGCGCTTCAGTACCAGGGTGGCATTGGTGCCACCGAAGCCAAAGCTGTTGCTCATCACGGTATCGATCTTGGCGTTTTCAACGGTCTTGGTCAGGATCGGCATATCAGCCACAACCGGATCAATCTCGTCGATGTTGGCCGAGCCGGCCATGAAGTTGCCTTCCATCATCAGCAGGCAGTAGATCGCTTCGTGAACGCCAGCGGCGCCCAGGGAGTGACCCGACAGGCTCTTGGTGGAGCTGATCTTCGGAGCCTTGTCGCCGAATACCGCACGCACACCTTCCATTTCCTTGGCATCGCCGACCGGGGTCGAGGTGCCGTGGGTGTTCAGGTAGTCGATTGGGGTGTCGACGGTGGACATTGCCATCTGCATGCAGCGGATGGCGCCTTCACCGCTTGGCGCAACCATGTCGTAGCCGTCGGACGTGGCGCCGTAGCCAACGATTTCCGCGTAGATCTTGGCGCCACGGGCCAGAGCGTGTTCCAGCTCTTCAACCACGACCATGCCGCCACCGCCGGCGATGACGAAACCGTCACGCTTGGCGTCGTAGGCGCGAGAGGCTTTCTCCGGGGTTTCGTTGTACTGGGTGGACAGTGCGCCCATGGCGTCGAACAGGAACGACTGGCTCCAATGCTCTTCTTCACCGCCGCCGGCGAATACGATGTCCTGCTTGCCCAGCTGGATCTGCTCAACGGCAGTCCCGATGCAGTGGGCGCTGGTGGCGCACGCGGAGGAGATCGAGTAGTTCACGCCCTTGATCTGGAATGGCGTAGCCAGGCAGGCGGAAACGGTGCTGCCCATGGTCCGCGTTACACGGTACGGGCCAACGCGCTTCACGCCTTTTTCGCGCAGGATGTCCAGCGCTTCCATCTGGTTGAGGGTCGATGCGCCGCCGGAGCCCGCGATCAGGCCGGTGCGTACGTTCGAAACCTGGTCTTCGCTCAAGCCGGAGTCGGCGATCGCGTCTTTCATGGCCAGGTAGGCGTAGGCGGCAGCGTGGCCGACGAAGCGATAGATCTTGCGATCGATCAGTTCTTCGAGGGGCAGGTCAATGGAGCCGGAAACCTGGCTACGCAGACCCATTTCGGCATATTCCGGGTTGAAGCGGATGCCAGGGCGACTTGCACGCAGGTTAGCGGTGACGGTCTCTTTGTCATTGCCCAGGCAAGAAACGATGCCCAGACCAGTGATAACGACGCGGCGCATGCGGATAACCCTTAAAAGTTGTCAGTGGAAGTGAATACGCCGACCCGAAGGCCTTCGGCAGTATAGATCTCGCGACCGTCGACAGTCACCGAACCGTCGGCGATGGCCAGGTTCAGCTTGCCCTTGAGGACGCGCTTGATTTGAATGTTGTAGGTGACTTTCTTGGCGCTCGGCAGTACCTGGCCAAAGAACTTCACTTCGCCCGAACCCAGAGCGCGACCGCGGCCCGGCAGGCCTTGCCAGCCCAGGTAGAAACCGACCAACTGCCACATGGCATCAAGGCCCAGGCAGCCTGGCATCACAGGGTCGCCTTCGAAGTGGCAAGCGAAGAACCACAGGTCAGGGGTGATATCCAGCTCGGCGACCAATTCACCTTTGCCGTACTTGCCACCTTCTTCGCTGATATGGGTGATGCGATCCACCATCAGCATGTTCGGGGCGGGCAGTTGCGCGTTACCTGGGCCGAACAGCTCACCGCGACTGCAGCGCAGCAGGTCTTCCCGAGTAAAGGCGTTTTGTTTGGTCATGCGAGCTCCTCAATAATCCCATGCGGCTGGGTTGGGCAAATCTTCCCGAACCGAATGAAGCGTTCATGCCTCATAGCGGCAGCCTACACATAGACTATTGCGTTGTAGTGAAAGTCACAGCGGCAAGGCACTGAATGTACACTTGTTCACTGAAATTTTAAACCGGGCCTGTTTATCGGCCCGTTCGGGTGCCTAAGACTGCCGCACTTTCGTCTTTCACGCCAGTCGCAGTTGGCTGATGGCGCGGCGCTATTGCACCCAGCGTTGCAGGATTTGCTGCAAATCCGTGCGTTTGAACGGCTTGGCCAGGTAATCGTTCATTCCGGCTGCCAGGCACGCTTCGCGGTCGCCCTGCAAGGCGTTGGCCGTCAGGGCGATGATCGGCAGATCGGCGCAGCCGGGCAGTTGGCGAATCTGTCGCGTGGCTTCGTAGCCGTCAATCAAGGGCAGCCGGCAATCCATCAGGATGGCGGTGAAAATCAAGCTCTCGGCGCTTCGGATCGCCTCGGCGCCGTCCGTGGCCAGGCTGACTTCGAAGCCCAGGCTGCGCAGCATCGCTTCGACCACGGTGCGGTTAACCGGGTTGTCTTCCACCAGCAGCACATGGCGGCCATCGCCGGCGCTGGCTTTGCCAGGCGCGTCGGGAGCGGCGGCCGCCATTTGTTGCTGGTCGATGGCCAGCGGAATCTCCAAGGTGAACACCGAGCCTCGACCTTCTTCGCTCTGGGCGCGCAAGGTGCCCCCCATGCGTTCGGCCAGGGTGCGCGCAATCGGCAGGCCCAGCCCCGTGCCACCGTAACGCCTGGAAATGGAGCTGTCGGCCTGCTGGAAGGCATCGAACATCAAATCCAGGCGTTCGGCGGAAATACCGATACCGCTGTCGCGCACGGTGCAGGTGAACCACACCAACTCATGGTCCAGGGTTTGCCAGTGGGGCTCGACGGTCACGCTGCCATGTTCGGTAAATTTCAATGCATTGCCGATCAGGTTCACCAGAATCTGGCGGATCCGCGTCGGGTCGCCGCGCACCCGCAGGGCCTCCAGGCCCATGGGGATGGGCAACTCCAGGCTCAGCCCGCGCTGCTGGGCACTGTGCTGGAACGCCTGGGCGCAGCTGTTGATCAGGTCCGCCAGGTTGAACGGAATATGTTCCAGTTCCAGTGCGGCGCGTTCAATGCGTGAGAAGTCGAGGATGTCATTGATCACCTTGAGCAAGTGCTCGGTAGACTCCGAAGCCAGCGCCGCATACTCGGTCTGCTCCTCGGTCATCTCGGTGGTTTCCAGCAGTTGCAGCATGCCCAGCACGCCATTCATGGGCGTGCGCAGTTCATGGCTCATCATCGCCAGGAAATCCGACTTGGCGTTGTTCGCCCGTTCGGCTTCTTCACGGGTCTGGATCAACTGGGCCATGGCTTGTTGCTGTTCGCGACTGGCCTGGTGAAGGCCCTCGGCCAGGTTGTTGATATGCCGCGAGAGGTCGCCCAGTTCCGAGTCATCGACGATCGGCAGTGGCGTCTTGTAATCGCCTTGCTGGATGGCCTTGACCGCATGCCCCATGGCGCTGATCGGCTTTGACAGGCTCGCCGACAAGCGCCGGGCCAGCAGGAAGGTAAACAGCAGGGCGAACAACGCCAGGATCCCGGCCTTGAACAGGATCTCCTGCTGGCGCTGGCTGAACGCATCATTGGACATGCCCACGATCACCCGCCCCAGGTAGTCCGCGCGGGGGGCCTTGGGTTCGTTGAGGTTGTCCTGGAAAAAGTCATTGTTGAGCTGGATGTGTTGCAGGCGGATCGGTGCCTGGAACACTTTCACTGACAGCGAGCGATCATGTCGCTCGGACGGCTGCTCCACGTACACCAGGATGTTCTCGGCGCTGTCCTGGATCTCGAGGAAGCGTACATGGGGCGTGGCCAGGGTTGCACGCAGCAGGGATTCAAGCACGTCGTTGTTGCCGGAAATCACGCCGTACTCAGTGGCGGGCGCCAGCTGGTTGGCGATCAATTGACCGGTGTGGTCCAGTTCCTGGCGCAAATCCTGGATGCGCACGAAGGTGAAGAAGGTGATGAGCAGCAGGGTCAACAGCAGCGCGGGGCCCAGGGTAATGAGCTGGGTGCGGGTGTTGATATCCCAACGACGACGCAAGGTCATGGGCGTTGTTCTCCTTCGGCCAAGCGGGCGGCAACGGCGACTTCATCGACCTGTTCGATGCCCAGTGAGCGTGCGACTTGCGGGTTGCCCACGACTTTGAAGTGTTCAGGGTAGAGCGTGTGCGGCCAATTGGCCGGCGGCTGGTCCAGCAGGTGGCCCAGCACGGCGAGCCAGTCGGCCTGATCGCTGTAGGTGCTGGCCAGGCTGCCGGCCCGCACAAACCCCGCATTGGGCCCCACCAACGGCAGTTGTTGGGCGTAACTGCTCAGCAACAGGTTTTTTACGGTCTTGGGGTTGTACAGGTTCGGGTCGTCCAGGCCCAGTAGCACGTCGCTGTTCTTGAACAGGTTTTGCAGCGGGCGGCTGTCACTGGTGTTGTCCCAGAGCTGGGGCACGATTTCCAGGCCGATGGGCTTGGCGGCCTGCATCAGTTCGCGCAGCAGGAACTCACTGCCGGCATCGTAAAGCACGCCAACGCGCTGGGCCTGGGGCAGGATATGGGCGATCAGGCGCAACTGACGTTCCAACGGCGGGTCGCTCCAGAGCAGGCTGATTTTCGCCGGGTGCGTGTTGCCCAGGCGTTGCCGGGCCTGGAGACGGCTGATGCGCAGCACCAGAGCGGGCGGCCCCTGGGCATCCTGCAGGCGCCAGTCGAGGCCGGGCAGGTCGAGGAGGATCAAACGGGTGCTGGCGGGCAAGTCCCTGGGCGCCGGCAACTCGTTGAGGGGGGTAAAGCTGACCTGGTCGTTGGGGCGCTGTTGGGCAAGGGCCTGGGTAAAGGCGCGCACACCGGCACCGTCGTCGGCAGCCGTGAGCAGGATGCTGGCACTCCAGGCCGGCGCTGCCAGCAGCAGGCACGCCAGCAGCAGGCCGCGGCGCCACAATCGTGAAACCAGCAAGCGTGTCATCCGTGACTGATCGGCCATGTCAGAAGTCCAGCTCGGCGCTGAAGTAGAGAGCGTGGCGATGGTCGTAGTTGTTGTCCGCCCAGGTGGTGGGTTGGTTATCCAGGCGTTGTTGCAACATGCCCGCCAGCTCCACATTGGTTTTGCCTACGGCAATGCGCTTGGCCACCCGCAGGTCGACCCGCTGGAAGCGATATTGGTTGAGTGCGTCGTCGCCATAGTAGAACAAGGCGCTGGACCAACCCTGGCCCCATTCACGCAGCCAACCGGCCGAGCCGCTGTTACGCGCGGTTTGCGCTTTGTCCAGCGGGTTGCTGGAGGTGGCGTCTACATAAGCATAGGTCAGGCGCAGGCGGTCGGCGTTACTCACGCGCCAGTCGAACTGTGACTCTGCACCGGTGAAGCGCGAGCTGTTGGCGTTGCTGGCGATGTATTGGTTGTTGCGCAGCGGCGAACTGATCATGTCGGTGATTTCGTCATAGAACAGCTTCACGTCGACATTCAGCCCCAGCTCGGCAAAGAAGCCGTTGTAGCCCAGCTCGCGTGAGCGCATCAACTCTTTGTCGAGGTTGCCGGGGCCGCGCGTCACGACAAAATATTGCCCGGCGTTTTGCCCGTAGGTGGGGGAGCTGAGATTGGTGACACGGTAGCTCCAATTGACGTTGTTCTCGAACATGTCCGGCGAGCGGATCGCCTCGGAGTAAATCGCGCGCAAGCCGTGGCGTGGGTTGATCAGGTAATTGACCGCCACACGCGGCGTCAGCGAGTTGCCGCTCAGGTGCGTGTCTTCGTACATGGCGCCACCTTGCAGCAGCCAGTGTTCGCTGGCGCGCCATTCCAGATGCCCGAACAGACGCCACGTGGTGTCGTCCAGGGTGCCATTGAAGTAGGTCTCGGAGTCGGCGCGGTCGTAGCGGTAATTCATGCCGCTGACCAGGCGCAGGCTGTCGGAGAGGCTGAGCGTGTCCTGAATCTCCACGTCGTAGCGGCTTTCACGGGCGCTCTGGTCGATATCACCGCACACGCTCTGGTTGGCGCCGTTGCGCCACTGGCCCAGGACCTGATTGGCCAAGGCCTGTTCGGCGGCGCTGCCGGGTGGTGCGGAGCCTTGGCTGTAGGTGTCCATGTGCCGCGCCAGCAGTTCGGCATAGTTGGGGTTGAGCTGCCATAGCTGGGTCAGCTCCGGGCTGAACGAGACCTTGGCGTCACAGGCTTTCCAGATTTGCTTGCGGTCCCATTGCTGTGCCGAGCCCTGGATATACAGGCTGTGGTCGGGGTTGAAGTCGAAGTTCCAGCGCAGGGAGCCCGCATAGTCTTTGGCGGTGGCGTCGGAATTGCTACCGCCTTCGGTAATCCCGGCAAACACCGGGGTGTAGGTATAAGGGCGCTGGTTCGTGCCTTCCTTGACGTTCAGTTGCCAATCGAGGCTTTGTTGCGCATTCAAGGTCTGGCTCACCGCCAGGCTGAAACGGTTGAGACGGCGCCCGTCACGGCGGTCGGCGCCGGCCGCGTCGCTGTCAAAACCATCGTCCTGTTGCCCGGACAGGGACAAGCGTAAATCGCCGGTCTCCCAGCCCACACCCTGGCTGGCATAGAAGTCATTGATGCCGCGTTCGCCACGGATGACCTTCATCCGTGAGCCCTGGCTGTTGGCCGGTGAGCGGGTGAGGATATTCACCACCGCCATCAATGCATTGGCGCCGTAGCTGACGGTGTTGGGGCCGCGAAAGACCTCGATGCGCTCGATATCCTCCATGGCCACCGGGATATCGCTCCAGTCCACCGTGGCCAGGCCGGCGCGGTAGACCGAGCGCCCGTCGATCAACACCTGCATGCGCCGGGCATCACTGGCGCTGGTGCCGTGGTAGTTCACCGAGGCCTGGTTGCCGCTGGTGTAGCCGACCATCATCCCGGGAACCAGCCGCAGCAGTTCCGAGATGTCCCGGGCACCACTGGCCTTGATCAGCTCGCTGTCGATCACCGTCATGCTGCCGGGCACGGCGGCGGCCGATTGCTTGAGGCGCGTGGCGGTCAAGACCTGGGGCAGCGGCTGGCTGTCGAGGAACAGGTCGTCGGCCTGTGCGCAGGTAGCGCACACCAGCATCAATAACAGTGATGAGCGAGGAGGAGGGCCCAGATACACGGCACGGCCTTGTTAATTGCGGATAGCCGACCATGTTAACCGAGGCGCGGCTATTTGCCAGTCGTCGGACTTGCATTTACTTCGCACACCCGTTGCATTTTCTGACAAGCCCGCGAATTGATAGGGGGGCTGGCCGCAAGCCGGGCGCCCCGTATAATGCCGCCATCGCCACTGGTATGGATTAACGGATTGCATATGACTGAACAGCGCCCTATTGCGGTCCTGGGAGGCGGAAGTTTTGGTACCGCCGTGGCTAACCTGCTGGCCGAGAACGGCCACGCGGTGCGTCAGTGGATGCGCGACCCCGAGCAGGCCGAAGCCATTCGCGTGCATCGCGAAAACCCCCGTTACCTTAAAGGTATCAAGATTCATCCTGCCGTCGAACCGGTGACCGACCTGCTGGAAACCCTCACGGCTTGCGACCTGTGCTTCGTCGCGCTGCCTTCCAGCGCCTTGCGCTCGGTATTGGCGCCCCACGCCGAACGCCTGGCTGGCAAGTTGTTGGTCAGCCTGACCAAGGGCATCGAAGCCCACACCTTCAAGTTGATGAGTGAAATCCTCACCGAAATCGCCCCCCAGGCGCGCATTGGCGTGCTGTCCGGGCCGAACCTGGCGCGGGAAGTCGCCGAGCACGCGTTGACCGCCACCGTCGTCGCCAGTGAAGACGAGGCCTTGTGCGAGCGCGTCCAGGCGGTGCTGCATGGCCGTACCTTCCGGGTCTACGCCAGCGCCGATCGCTTCGGCGTCGAATTGGGCGGGGCCTTGAAAAACGTCTACGCGATCATCGCCGGCATGGCCGTGGCACTGGGCATGGGCGAAAACACCAAGAGCATGCTGATCACCCGTGCCCTGGCCGAGATGACGCGTTTTGCGGTGAACCAGGGCGCCAACCCCATGACCTTCCTCGGCCTGGCGGGCGTGGGTGACTTGATCGTCACCTGCTCATCGCCTAAAAGCCGCAACTATCAGGTCGGATTTGCCTTGGGCCAAGGGCTGAGCCTGGAGGAGGCGGTGACGCGCCTCGGTGAAGTGGCCGAAGGGGTCAACACCCTCAAGGTCTTGAAAGCCAAGGCCCAGGAAGTGGGCGTGTACATGCCGCTGGTCGCCGGGTTGCACGCGATCCTGTTCGAAGGGCGCACCTTGAACCAGGTCATCGAGTTACTGATGCGAGCTGAGCCCAAGACCGATGTCGACTTTATTTCCACCAGTGGTTTCAACTGAGGAACGCGTCATGAACGATCCCAAAGCTGCCCCTCCATACGATTCGATTGTCTTGCGCATCTTGTGGATGCTGGTGTTTGCGCTGGTGTGGCAGGTGGCGCAATTGCTGCTCGGTGCGCTGGTGGTGGTGCAATTGATTTACCGGCTGATCTACGGTGCGCCGAACCTGGGCCTGATGAATTTTGGCGACAGCCTCAGCCAGTTCCTGGCGCAGATCGGCCGCTTCGGCAGCTTCCACACCGAACAAAAGCCCTGGCCGTTCGCCGATTGGCCAACCCCACGCGCTCCCGAAGGCGAAGCGGCCCACAGCGTACCGCCGGCACCGCACCCGGTGCGTGATGAAGAGCCGAAGCTATGAAGGTATGGATTCTGCGTCACGGTGAGGCCCAAGCGCACGCCCCCACGGACGCCGAGCGCAACCTCACCGAGCACGGGCGCGCCGAAGTAGTGCGCAGTGCTGCGCACCTGATTGGCCAGCCCTTGGGCGCCATCATTGCCAGCCCTTATGTACGAGCGCAGCAGACGGCGCAGCTGGTGCGCGATGTGCTGGGGTTCCAGCCCGAAATCCGTACGGTGCCGTGGCTGACGCCTGATGGGGATGTTCAGCGAGTGCTGGAGAAACTCGACACCGATGACGATGTGCTGTTGGTCAGCCACCAACCGTTGGTGGGCAGCCTGATCAGTTTTTTGCAGCATGGGCATCAGCGCCAGCCAGAGCCGATGTACACGGCCAGTTTGGCGCAACTTGAAGGTGACTTTCCGTTGGCGGGCTTGATGAGCCTGGTGGATGTGAAGAATCCCTAGGCATCGTGCGACGCTGAACGTGCTCCCGCGACGGCCGCCAACCTATGCCGCGCCGCGATCCAACAGTGGGAGCTGGCTTGCCTGCGATGGCGGCCTGCCAGCCGATGCTTATCTACCTGACACCCCACGATCCCACTGTGGGAGCGGGCTTGCTCGCGAAGGCGGCCTCACAGTCGAAACCGTTATACCGAGTACATATCCATTCCTGCGGTAACGGCCACTTAGGGTTCCGGCCAGCGTGGTTTGATGGGGCGCCTGAGATCAAGATCAAAAGCAGATCAAGATCAAGAGCGGCTCGCTTCGCATCGTGGTTAGCGGCAGGCCGTTTCCTTCTCCTGTGCTATACAGTCAACCAAGCAAGTGCTTGGTTGGCTGTATCTCGGATCACAAAGGAGCGCGTCCCATGCCTGTCGCTTTTCGTTTGCCGTTGCAGGTCTTCTTCGAGCGTGAAGCGCGGCACCCGCGCAAAGTCTTCCTCGTTCAGCCCATCGGCGGCGGTGAGGTGCAGACCCTCACCTGGGGCGAGGTCGGCCACCAGGCCCGTTGCGCCGCGCACTGGCTGCGCGCGCGGGAGTTGCCCCAGGGTTCGCACATTGCGTTGATTTCAAAAAACTGCGCCCACTGGATCATCGCCGATCTGGCTATCTGGATGGCTGGGCATGTGTCGGTGCCGCTTTATCCCAACCTCACCGCCGAGTCCGTCGCCCATGTGCTGACCCATTCGCAGGCGGCATTGGCGCTGATCGGCAAGCTCGATGACTGGTCGGCGATGGCGCCTGGCATTCCTGCGGGCGTGCCGACTATCAGCCTGCCGCTGTGTCCTGACGGGGCTTTCGATTTCAGTTGGGCAAACCTGCAAGCCTGCTCGCCGATCCAGGACAACCCGCTACCGGCTGCCGACAGCCTGGCTACCATCATCTACACCTCCGGCACGACCGGCCTGCCCAAGGGGGTGATGCACAGTTTCGGCGCTTTGGGGTTTGCTGCCACGCGCGGTACTGAGTTGTTTGGCCTGGGGGAGGATGACCGGTTGCTGTCGTACCTGCCGCTGTGCCATGTGGCAGAGCGAATGTTTGTGGAAATGGCTTCGATCTATACCGGGCAAACCGTTTTTTTTGCTGAGAGCCTGGAGACCTTCCTGACCGATTTGCGCAGGGCGCGGCCGACGGCCTTGTTTGGCGTGCCGCGCATCTGGACCAAATTCCAACTGGGCGTCTACGCCAAAATGCCGGAAAAAAGGCTCGATATGCTGTTAAGCCTGCCGTTTATCGGCAAGCGCGTCGGCCATAAAGTCCTCGCCGGTCTGGGGCTGGATGCGTTGCGCATCGCCCTGTCCGGCGCTGCGCCGGTGCCCGAGGCGTTGCTGCGTTGGTATCGGCGCCTGGGCCTGGATGTGCTGGAGGTGTATGGCATGACCGAAAACTGCGGCTATTCCCATGTGTGTCGCCCAGGCGGGCAAACGCTCGGTTGGATCGGTCAGCCCTGCCCAGGTGTGCAGGTGCGTATCGATCCGTCAGGCGAAGTGCAGGTACACAGTGGCGCGACCATGTTGGGCTACTTCAAGGATCCGCAGAAAACCGCGGATACGCTCACCGCAGATGGCTTCCTGCGTACCGGTGACAAGGGCGAGCAGGACGCTGACGGTCGCCTGCGCCTGACCGGGCGCCTCAAGGAAATCTTCAAGACCAGCAAAGGCAAATACGTGGCCCCGGCCCCGATTGAAAACCGCCTGGCCGAACATGCACGTATTGAACAGGTGTGTGTGGTCGGCGAGGGGCTCAGCGCGCCGATAGGGCTGTGCATATTGTCGGCGCCGGGCGAGGACCGCCACGCCCTTGGCAGTGGCCTTGAGCGCTGGCTGGCACAGGTGAATGCTGGCCTGGACAAGCATGAGCGCATGGGGCAATTGGTGGTGGTGAAAGACCACTGGGCGGTGGAAAACGGCTTTCTCACGCCGACCTTGAAGATCAAGCGCAACGTGATCGAGTCGACGTACGGGCCACAATTGCAAGCATGGAGCGCGCGCGCCGAAACCGTTCTGTGGCAGGATTAGGGCCGTAATAAAACCAACAAGGACAACCGTATGAGCCTGTGGCGTACCCAACCGAATATCGAACACCTCAACGCGATCCAGAAAAACACCATCGGTGAAATGCTGGATATTCGTTTCGAAAGCTTCGACGACGAATCCCTTACCGCCAGTATGGCGGTCGACCACCGCACCCATCAGCCCTACGGCCTGCTGCACGGCGGCGCCTCGGTGGTGCTGGCCGAAAGTGTCGGCTCCATGGCCGCCTACTTGTGCATTGATGCAAGCAAGTTCTATTGCGTGGGCCTGGAGGTCAACGCCAACCACCTGCGCGGTGTGCGCAGCGGCCGGGTGACGGCGGTGGCCAAGGCTATTCATATCGGGCGCACCACCCAGGTGTGGGACATCCGCCTGAGCAGCGACGAGGGCAAGGCCAGTTGTGTCTCGCGCCTGACCATGGCCGTGGTGCCGCTGGGTGAACAACCGCCGGCGCGATAGGCGTGGCGTGAGTGTCATCATTCCTGGCAGTTACAGTCATTGCTGTAGGGGCCGGGCATGGTGACAATCCCCCTCTGTTTTTGTTGATGGAACCTGTATGCCGCAGCATGTTTTTTTTACCCACGCCAATGGCTTCCCTTCGGCCACCTACGGCAAGCTGTTTGCCGCCCTGGCCCCGGAATATGCGGTGGCACATCTGCCGCAGCACGGTCACGACCCCAGGTTCCCCGTAGATGACAACTGGCAGAACCTGGTGGACGAGCTGATCCACCATCTGGAGCAGCAGCCAGAACCGGTGTGGGGCGTGGGCCATTCCCTGGGAGGCGTGCTGCATTTGCACGCCGCCATGCGCTGCCCGCACCTGTACCGGGGCGTGGTGATGCTGGATTCGCCGGTGCTCACCCGCGCAGACCGCTGGGTGATCCGCGCTGCCAAGCGCTTTGGTTTTATCGACCGCCTCACCCCGGCTGGGCGCACGCTTGGCCGGCGCGAAGAATTCACCGACCTGGACAGCGCGCGCAGCTATTTCGCCGGCAAGACCCTGTTCCGTGGCTTCGACCCCGATTGCTTTGACGCGTACCTGCAACATGGCCTGCAGCAAGTGGGCGATCGCCTGCGCCTGCGGTTCGACCCAGCCACCGAAATCAGCATCTATCGCGGCGTACCCCACACCAGCCCGGGCCAGGTGCGCCAGTTGAAGGTGCCGCTGGCTGTGGTGCGTGGTCGCCAGAGCCGGGTGGTGATGCGTCACCATGCCAGCGGTGTCGACCGCTTGCCCATGGGCGAAATGCTCACCATGCCCGGCGGCCATATGTTCCCCCTTGAACGCCCCCAGGACACCGCTGCCTTGATCAAAAACCTGTTCGCCCGCTGGCAGGCCCGTGAGCGCAGTTGCGCATGAGTGCGCCTGTCGAAGAGGTGCGCCTGAGCCTGCCGCATATCGAACTGGCTGCGCATCTGTTCGGACCCGAGGATGGGCTGCCGGTGATTGCTTTGCATGGCTGGCTGGACAACGCCAACAGCTTTGCGCGCCTGGCGCCCAAGTTGCGCGGGTTGCGCATCGTCGCCCTGGACATGGCGGGGCATGGGCATTCGGCGCACCGCCCGGCTGGCGCCGGTTATGCCTTGTGGGATTACGTCTACGACGTGCTGCAGGTGGCCGAGCAACTGGGCTGGAAACGTTTTGCATTACTTGGCCACTCCCTGGGCGCCATAGTCTCTCTGGTGTTGGCCGGGGCCTTGCCGGAGCGGGTGACACACCTGGGCCTGATTGACGGCGTAATCCCACCGACCGCCAGCGGCGAGAACGCGGCCGAGCGCCTGGGCATGGCGTTGCAGGCGCAATTGAGCCTGCAGGACAAGCGCAAACCCGTCTACAACAGCCTTGATCGGGCGGTCGAGGCGCGGATGAAAGGCGTGGTGGCAGTCAGTCGTGAGGCGGCGCAACTCCTGGCCCAGCGCGGTTTGATGCCGGTACCGGGCGGTTACACCTGGCGCAGCGATAGCCGCTTGACCCTGGCGTCGCCGATGCGCCTGACCGATGAACAGGCCATGGCGTTCGTGCGAAGGGTCGAATGCCCTACGCAGTTGGTGGTCGCGGCTGACGGCATGCTGGCGAAACATTCCGAATTGCTTTCTCAGCTACCCTTCACGGTTACCACGCTGCCAGGCGGCCATCATTTACACCTGAATGACGAGCCCGGCGCGGCTCTTGTTGCAGACTGTTTCAATCGGTTCTTCTCCACGCCTTGACTTGGCGGGGTCAACTGCCGAGGCTGGGCGGATTGAAAGGGAGTCAACCATGAACACACTCAATATCGCTGTGACCACCATTGGCCAGGGCTCACTGATCCGATGAGCCTGGGTAAAGGATGTATCCGTGCCCTTGGCCTTTGCTGTTTCAGCCCCCTGGTATTTGCCGCCGATCTGCCCGGCAGCCAGGATTTACCGGCGGTAGCCCGCCAGGTTGATGCGCAAATCGTTGATTACCGCCCCGCTGAAGACAAGGAACGCATCTACCCCATGGGCGCGATCCGCAAGATCAGCGGCCAGTTGCGCTACGAAGGCCAGGCCATCGCACGCGGCCCAGCCACTGCAATCACCTATGAACTGCCCGCCGAACACAGCTCCAGCGCCGCCTTTACCGCAACGCGCGAAGCCTTGCAGGCCAAGGGCGCGCAGTTGTTGTTCTGGTGCAAGGCCCGCGATTGTGGCGAAAGCAGCCTGTGGGCCAACGAGGTGTTTGGTAACGCCAAGCTAGTGGGCGCCGATGGCCAACAGGAATACCTGTTGCTTCGCCTGGCCGCCCCGCAGGACAATTCACTGGTCGCGCTGTACGGCATTACCCGCGGTAACCGTCGCGCCTACCTGCATGTGGAGCAACTCGACGCCAGCGCGCCTTTGGGCAACCTGCTGCCCACCTCGGCCACCTTGCTGCGTGAGCTCAAAAGCACTGGAGAGCTGGATTTTCCCGCGCTGGGCGCCGAGCCTGACGACACCTGGCTGACCTTGATATCCCGTGCCTTGAACCTCGACACCACCCTGCGCGTCAGCCTGAGCGGGCCGCACACCGAGGCTTGGCGCCAAGCGCTGGTGGAGAAGGGCGTGCGCACCGCCCGTCTGGAAACCGGCACCGGTGAAACCCAAGGACTGCATCTGCATCTGATACGCTAAGCACCACAGGGCGAACGGACCCGCGCCGTTCGCCTAAGCTCTCTTCCTACAGCCTTCTTCTCGAGATACCCGATGCTCAATAACGATCGCCTGCTGGTGCAAATCCTGCTGCTGGTGCTGTTTGGTGCCAGCTTCTGGGTCATGGCGCCGTTCTGGTCGGCGCTGTTCTGGGGCGCGGTGCTGGCATTTGCCAGCTGGCCGCTGATGCGTTTGCTCACCCGTTGGCTCGGCGGCCGGGAATCCCTGGCCGCTGGCATCCTGACGTTGGGCTGGATGTTACTGGTGGCGGTGCCATTGGTATGGCTGGGGTTCAACCTGGCTGACCATGTGCGTGATGCGGTGGCGCTGATCAAGGACATCCAGGTCGACGGCTTGCCCGAGGCGCCGACCTGGTTGGGGTCGATCCCCTTCGTAGGCGAGCGCCTGGTGGCGACATGGGACAGCATTGATCAACAAGGCGCGGCGCTGATGGTGAGCATCAAGCCGTACCTGGGCCAGGTCGGCAATTGGTTGTTGGCGCGCAGTGCGCAAATCGGCGGCGGCATTCTTGAGCTGACCCTGAGCCTGGTCTTCGTGTTCTTTTTCTACCGTGACGGGCCGCGCCTGGCGATGTTTGTGCACCGCCTGTTGGAGCGCCTGATCGGCGAACGCGCCGGCTATTACATCGAACTGGTGGCTGGCACGGTGCAGCGAGTGGTCAATGGTGTGATTGGCACCGCAGCGGCCCAGGCGCTGCTGGCGCTGATCGGCTTTCTGATCGCCGGCGTACCGGGCGCGCTGGTGCTGGGTATCGTGACTTTCCTGCTCAGCCTTATTCCCATGGGGCCGCCGCTGGTGTGGATCCCGGCCACGGCGTGGCTGGCGTGGAAGGGCGATTACACCTACGCGGTATTCCTGGGCGTGTGGGGCACGTTCGTGATCAGCGGCGTGGATAACGTGCTCAAGCCCTACCTGATCAGCCGTGGCGGCAACCTGCCGTTGGTGATCGTGTTGTTGGGCGTGTTTGGTGGGTTGATAGCGTTCGGCTTTATCGGCCTGTTTATTGGCCCGACGTTGCTGGCGGTGGCCTACAGCCTGTTGACAGACTGGAGCGCGAGCCAAGCGCAGGTGCGCCGTGAAGACAAACCGTGTAACTGATCGGTGTACTTAACGGTGGTGCGCCGCGGTACTTGTGGGAGCTGGCTTGCCTGCGATAGCGGTGGGCCAGCCAACACTTCATCGACTGACACTGCGCAATCGCAGGCAAGCCAGCTCCCACATTTGGATCGCGGCGTGTCAGGTAAATGGGAGTTCTTAAACCCTCGGCAACCACATCACCGCCGTCAAACCACCGCCCGGTGTGTCCTCCAGGCTCAGGTGGCCGCCGAGTCGCTCGACGGCCTCCCTGGCAATGGTCATCCCCAAACCGACCCCTCCAGAATTGCGGTTGCGCGACCCTTCCAGGCGAAAGAACGGCTCGAACACCGCTTCGCGCTTATCGGCGGCGATTCCCGGGCCGTGGTCGATCACCCGGATCACCAACGCGCCGCGGCTGTCGGCCAGTTCCACCCGGGCGGTGCCGGCATAGCGCAGGGCGTTATCGATCAAATTATTCAGGCATGAACGCAGGGCCATCGGCTGTACCTGCAACGGCGCACAGGTGCCGGAAAACTGCACGTCGCGGCCTTGGTCCTGGGCGTTTTCACTCAGGGACTCCACCAATGCCTGTACGTCGAGCCAATGCCGTGTCTCGCTGGTGCGCTGTTCGTGCAGGTAGCTCAAGGTGGCATCGAGCATACCGATCATGTCGTCCAGGTCCTGGCGCATCTGGCCTTGCAGCTTGGGGTCCTCGATTTGTTCCAGGCGCAGCTTGAGGCGCGAGAGCGGGGTACGCAGGTCGTGGGAGACCGCGCCGAGCATGCGTGCGCGCTGGCTGACTTGTTCGCGGATGCGCTTTTGCATCAGGTTGAAGGTTGAGGCCGCCTGGCGTGCTTCGCGAGGGCCAGATTCCACCAAGGGCGGGCTGTCGAGGTCGACGCTCAGGCGCTCGGCCGCTGCGCTCAGGCGCTGGATTGGCCGGCTCAGCAGTTTGGCGCCGTACCAGGCAGCGATGATCAGCGAGATAAATTGAAATGTCAGGGGCACCACCGGGCCGCCGAACCAGGGGCGAGGCGCTTTGCGCAAGGGCGTGAGGCTGCCGTCCGGTTGTTCGACGAAGGCCGCGCGGGGCGGTGGCGGCGGGCCGTAGTGGTGGAACCAGAAGAACGCCAGCACATGGGCCAGCACAATCGCCACCAGCAACAGGCCGAACAGTCGCCCGAACAGCGTATTGAAGGGGGCGCGCATTAACCGATATCCCGGGCGTCGAACAGGTAGCCTTCGCCGCGTACGGTCTTGATCAATTGCGGAGCCTTGGGGTCATCCCCCAGCTTCTGGCGCAGGCGCGACACCAGCAAGTCGATGCTGCGATCAAAGGCCTCGATGGAACGCCCACGGGCCGCGTCCAGCAGCTGTTCGCGGCTCAGCACACGGCGCGGGCGTTCGATGAACACCCACAACAAACGAAACTCGGCGTTGGACAACGGCACCACCAGGCCGTCATCGGCCACTAACTGGCGCAGCACGCTATTCAGGCGCCAATTGTCGAAACGGATATTGGCCCGCTGTTCGGTGCGGTCATCACGCACCCGGCGCAGGATGGTCTGGATACGCGCGACCAACTCCCGCGGCTCGAACGGCTTGGACATATAGTCATCGGCGCCCAGTTCCAGGCCGATGATGCGGTCGGTAGGTTCGCAGCGGGCGGTGAGCATCAAAATCGGAATATCCGACTCGGCGCGCAGCCAGCGGCACAATGTCAGCCCGTCTTCGCCCGGCAGCATGAGGTCGAGCACCACCACATCGAAGGTCTCGGCTTGCATGGCTTGGCGCATGGCGGTGCCATCGGTGACGCCCGAGGCGAGAATATTGAAGCGTGCCAGGTAGTCGATCAGCAGTTCGCGGATCGGCACGTCGTCGTCGACAATCAGCGCGCGAGTATTCCAGCGCTTATCTTCGGCGATCACCGCGTCTTTTGGCGCTTCGTTTACAGGGTCGCAAGGGGTATGCATAGCGAGGTCATCTGCCTGAGTGTGGCTGTCAGCATAGGCGCCCAGTTCCAGGGCTGGAAGTGCTGGGCGGGCGGTCATGTGCGCGAGGCTAGCCGGGCGGCGTATTGGGGGCGTGTCGTGAATGTATCGGGGTTGAAACAATTGCCCTGAATCGCCGGTATTGGGCGTTTGATCAGTATTTACCGATCATCGGATCCCGCAACGGCGCTGCTTGCGCTACAATCCGCGCCGATTTCGACTTGCCTGAGAGCCCATTCCAATGTCCGTCTGCCAGACTCCTATCATCGTCGCCCTGGATTACCCCACCCGTGACGCCGCACTGAAGCTGGCTGACCAGTTGGACCCCAAGCTTTGCCGGGTCAAGGTCGGCAAGGAACTGTTCACCAGTTGCGCGGCGGAAATCGTCGGCACCCTGCGGGACAAAGGCTTCGAAGTGTTCCTGGACCTGAAATTCCATGACATCCCCAACACCACGGCGATGGCCGTCAAAGCCGCGGCCGAGATGGGCGTGTGGATGGTCAATGTGCACTGCTCCGGTGGCCTGCGCATGATGAGTGCCTGCCGCGAAGTGCTGGAACAGCGCAGCGGCCCTAAACCGTTGTTGATCGGTGTGACCGTGCTCACCAGCATGGAGCGCGAAGACCTGGCGGGCATTGGCCTGGATATCGAGCCGCAGGTGCAAGTGTTGCGTCTGGCAGCCCTGGCGCAGAAAGCTGGCCTCGACGGCCTGGTGTGTTCGGCCCTGGAAGCCCAGGCCCTGAAGAACACTCACCCGTCGTTGCAACTGGTGACACCGGGGATTCGCCCCTCCGGCAGCGCCCAGGATGACCAGCGCCGCATCCTGACCCCGCGCCAGGCCCTGGATGCGGGCTCGGATTACCTGGTGATTGGCCGTCCGATCAGCCAGGCGGCGGATCCTGCCAAGGCGTTGGCAGCGGTCGTCGCCGAGATCGCCTGAATGTCCCCAATCTAAAATGTGGGAGCGGGCTTGCTCGCGAATACGTTGTGTCAGGCACCGAATGGGTTGACTGAACCACCGCTTTCGCGAGCAAGCCCGCTCCCACGTTTAGATCTGCAGTGTGTCAGGCGACCTTTAAAACCAACTTCCCGAAGTTCTCGCCATTGAACAGCTTCATCAGTGTTTCCGGGAATGTCTCCAGCCCTTCGACAATATCTTCCTTGCTCTTGAGCTTGCCCTGGGCCATCCAGCCGGCCATTTCCTGACCCGCCGCCGCGAAGTTCGCCGCGTGGTCCATCACCACAAAGCCTTCCATGCGCGCGCGATTGACCAGCAATGACAGGTAGTTGGCCGGGCCTTTGACCGCTTCCTTGTTGTTGTACTGGCTGATTGCACCGCAAATCACCACGCGGGCTTTGAGCGCCAGGCGGCTGAGCACCGCGTCGAGAATATCGCCGCCGACGTTATCGAAATACACGTCCACGCCTTTAGGGCACTCGCGCTTGAGGGCGGCGAGCACGTCTTCTTTTTTGTAGTCGATGGCGGCGTCGAAGCCCAGCTCATCTACCAGGAACTTGCACTTCTCGGCGCCACCGGCGATCCCCACCACGCGACAGCCTTTGAGCTTGGCGATCTGCCCGGCGATGCTGCCCACGGCTCCGGCGGCGCCGGAGATCACCACGGTGTCACCGGCTTTCGGTGCGCCGGTTTCCAGCAGGGCGAAGTACGCCGTCATGCCGGTCATGCCCAGGGCCGACAGGTAGCGGGGCAGGGGCGCCAGCCTAGGGTCCACCTTATAGAAACCACGGGGCTCGCCGAGGAAGTAGTCCTGCACGCCCAGCGCACCGTTCACGTAGTCCCCCACCGCAAAGTTCGGATGCTTCGAGGCAAGTACCTTGCCTACGCCCAAGGCGCGCATCACTTCGCCGATGCCTACCGGTGGGATGTAGGACTTGCCTTCATTCATCCAGCCACGCATGGCCGGGTCGAGGGAAAGGTATTCGTTGCGCACCAGCACCTGGCCGTCCTGGGGTTCGCCCACCGGCACTTCCTGGTAAGTGAAGGTCTCGCGCGTGGCGGCACCGACCGGGCGTTTGGCGAGCAGAAATTGGCGGTTGGTCTGGGCGGTCATGGCAAGGACTCTTTAGAAATGGAACATGAGTGATAGACCCTCAGTAGCAGAAGGGCAAGGGTGTGCGGCGCAGGCGAATGCCCGGCAATAGGCCTCATTGATAATCAGCCGGGCAGCTTTATCACTGCGACTCATGCAGCGCCAACCGGCCTTCTGATAGTGCTGACGCGCAGCTCCCGGCGTTGGCTAGACTCGCTCCACCGCAATTAACCTCACAGGACAGTTCCCATGAGCATGACGTTTTCCGGCCAGGTGGCCTTGGTGACCGGCGCCGCCGCTGGTATTGGCCGCGCCACCGCGCTGGCATTCGCCGCCGAAGGCTTGAAGGTGGTGGTCGCTGACCTTGATGTGGCGGGAGGTGAGGGCACTGTGGCATTGATCCACCAGGCCGGTGGCGAAGGGATATTTGTGCGCTGCAACGTCACGCTCGACGCGGACGTGCAGCAATTGATGGCACAGACCGTCGCCACCTATGGACGCCTGGACTACGCCTTCAACAACGCCGGCATCGAGATCGAGAAGGGCAAGCTGGCCGACGGCAGTCTCGATGAGTTCGATGCCATCATGGGGGTTAACGTCAAAGGCGTGTGGCTGTGCATGAAGTATCAGTTGCCTTTGCTATTGGCCCAGGGCGGCGGGGCCATCGTCAACACCGCATCGGTGGCGGGGTTGGGGGCGGCGCCGAAGATGAGCATTTATGCGGCGTCCAAGCATGCGGTGATCGGCCTGACCAAATCAGCGGCTATCGAGTACGCGAAGAAGAAAATCCGCGTGAATGCCGTCTGCCCGGCCGTGATTGATACCGACATGTTTCGCCGCGCCTATGAGGCCGACCCACGCAAGGCTGAGTTTGCCGCAGCCATGCACCCGGTTGGACGTATTGGCAAGGTTGAGGAAATCGCCAGCGCCGTGTTGTACCTGTGCAGTGATGGCGCAGCGTTTACCACCGGTCAGGCCCTGGCGGTGGACGGTGGCGCGACGGCGATCTAGGACGGCAGGTCGTGGGGCATTCGAAAACAGAGCCAGGTGCTGTGGGGCGTTTCCATGGCGGGCAGTGAGCTGTGCTCGAATATGTTTCACTAGGTAAATAACTCAATAAAATCAATACTTTAATAAAAGTTGGCGACCGGTTTTACCGGGCTTCTGTGCTTAACTGTTTTGGGTTAACAGACAGTTGAAGTGAGTGGCTCATGGATTTAGGGATCGATCGACAAGCCCTGGTACCGGTTGTTCAGCAGATCGTCAGTGCGGTGGCAGAATGGATTCGCAAGGAGGGGGTGAGCCCTGGCACACGCTTGCCGTCCATTCGCCAATTGGCCCTCGATAACCTGCTGAGCCAGGCCAGCGTGATCGAGGCATTCGAACGGTTGGTGGCCCAGGGGCTGCTGGCCCCCCGGCATGGCTCGGGGTTTGTGGTGGCGTCTCCCACAACGGTCCACGAAAACCATTGGTATGAAGGGGCCGAACAGGGCTGGGGGGCATTCACCGATGGCCCGCTGGGCGAGCTGAAGCTGGGCTGCGGCTGGCTGCCCGACACCTGGCGCGAAAGCGATGACATCAACTACGCGATCCGTGAACTGAGCCGTACCGACACCGGCGGCCTGTTCAATTACAGCACACCCTTGGGGTTGCCTGCGTTGCGCGAACAACTGCTCAAGCGCCTGACCCAGATACACGTGCCCACCAGCCTGGACCGTATCCTCACCACCCACGGCGCCAGCCATGCCCAGGACCTGTTGATACGCACGCTGCTCAAGCCCGGTGATGAGGTGGTGGTCGAGACACCCGGCTATGGCAATCTCTATCGCCAACTGGCCTTTCAGGGGGTTACGCTGCTGCAAGTACCGCGCACCCGTGGCGGCCCGGATATTCCAGCATTGGAAGCGCTGCTGCACACCCACCGACCCAAGTGCCTGTTCATCAACAGCCTGTATCACAACCCCACGGGGACCAGTTTGAGCCGTCCGGTGGCGGAGCGCTTGTTGGAGTTGGCACGCGAGCGCGACTTCCTGATTATCGAAGAGGACGTTTACGGCGACCTGCAACATGCCAGTTGCACACGCTTGTCAGCGCTGGCCCATGATGACCGGGTGATCTATGTGTCGAGCTTTTCCAAGACATTGAGCAGTGCCCTGCGCGTGGGTTACC
The DNA here is from genome assembly GCF_036346515.1 of Pseudomonas sp. AM4(2022). Classification (NCBI taxonomy): domain Bacteria; kingdom Pseudomonadati; phylum Pseudomonadota; class Gammaproteobacteria; order Pseudomonadales; family Pseudomonadaceae; genus Pseudomonas; species Pseudomonas sp. AM4(2022). The sequence goes on along the minus strand of NZ_JAOTNW010000016.1, from coordinate 63,820 downwards.
TGTGTGCCAATGCCACGATCATCACGCAATTGGCCCAGCTCAAGACCCTGACAGGCATCGGCACCTCACGTTTTGCCGAAGCTATGGTGGCGACGTTGTTGAGTAACGGCACTTACCGTAAGTGGGTGCAGCGCCTGCGCAAGCGCTTGAATGCGCAGATGGCCGCGACGTTGCAGGTGCTGGAGGATGAAGAGTGGCAGGTATTTGCCGCACCCGCGGGCGGTATGTTCCTGTGGGCACGGCCAGGCTTGGCCGACCCCTTGCGATTGCAAGCCTGCGCCCGACGGCTGGGTGTGTTGCTGTCGCCGGGTGCGTTGTTCAGCCCCACGGGTGAGCGCAGCGAATGGCTGCGCATCAATGTGGCCTACGCCGCTGATCAACGCGCATTGACGCTGTTCCGCGCCATGGGCGCGGCAAGATCGACCTCGACCATTCTGAAAACGACGAACATGTAGCTTTTTGCCATTATTCCGACGCCAGCGGGTTGTGCTCAGTGCCTCGGGGTTGCGAATCTCGCTGCTTGTAAACCTGGCTTATGGCATTTGCCATTGCAAGAGGATCAAGTGCAATGATTTTGGGCGTGCAACGACGTTTCGCCAACCTCGGTATGGCAAAAAAACTCGGCTTGGGGTTTGCCCTGGTTCTGCTGCTGACGGCCTTGGTGGCGGCCATCGGTGTGTGGTCCCTGCAGACCATCGGCAAGCGCTTCGAAGGCCTCACGTCGATGTCGACGCTCAACAGCGACCTGCTCAAGGTGCGCTTGATTGAGCAGGATTATGCACTGCACGCCGACCCCAAGGCCGTTGACACCCTGCATTCCGGTGTCGATGCGCTGCTGGCCCAAGCCACGCGTCTCAAGGCCCGCTCCGCCAGCAACGAGCGAGTGATGGGGGACGTTGAGCAAGCTTTGGTCGCCTATCGCCAGGCATTCGATGAGTTCGTCGAGTTGACCCAGACCAAAGACCTCGCCCTGGAAATGGCCAGTTGGTCGGTCTCCAGCGTGGCCAATAACCTGGATGTGCTGCAAGCCGGGCTGGCGGACGACGGCGCCTATGGCCTCAAGGAAAGCCAAGGCAAGGAGGGCGCGGAGTTTATCGAGCAGGCAGGGCAGGTCAGCCAGGTGTCGCGGCTGATGTTGCAGGCCATGAACGAAGCGAGGGTGCGCCTGGATCAGAGCCGCAGGGCGGACGCAGACGACGCCGGGCAGGGCAAGATTGAGCAAGCCGACCAGGCCCTGGCTGAAGTCGAGAAACTCAAAACCACGGTCAAGGACCCCGGCTACCAGACCGTGCTCAATGAAGTCGCCGGGCATATCGCTTCGTTCAGTGACAAGCTCGGCGAATACACCGGGCTGCTGGCCCAGGAAAAAGTGGTCTACACGCAATTGCATGACCGCGCCGAGCAAGTGGTCAGCCGAGTAAACCAGGCGTATGCCGCCGAAGACCAGTCCATGCAAACACAGTTGCAGCACAGCACGTTGCTGATCATCGGCTCATCCGCCCTGGCGCTGCTGGTGGGCTTGATCGCTGCATGGGTGATCACTCGCTTGATTGTTGCGCCGTTGCGCGCGGTGATTGCCGTGGCCCAGCAGATCGCCTCGGGTGACCTGAGTGGGCGCATGGAGGTCAGCCGTCGTGATGAAATCGGCCAGTTGATGCAGGCGATGCAGCAGATGGGCAACAGCTTGAGCCAGATGGTCAGCGGGTTGCAGGCGGGGATCGAACAGCTCGCCAGCTCCGCGCATTCATTGTCCAGTGTCACCGAGCAAACCACTGCCGAAGTCAGCAACCAGAAGGACGAAACCGAGCAAGTCGCCGCGGCGATGAACCAGATGACCGCCACGGTGCACGATGTGGCACGCAATGCCGAGCAGGCGGCCCAAGCCGCGCAGACCGCAGATGCCAAGGTCGATAGTGGCCAGCAGGTGGTACGCATGAGCCTGCAGCGTATCGAATTGCTGGCCACGTCCAGCAACAGTGCCAGCGCCAGCATCGAAAGCCTCAGCGCGCAAATCCAGAATATCGGTACCGTCTTGAGCGTGATTCAGAGCGTGGCCGAACAGACCAATCTGCTGGCCTTGAACGCTGCGATTGAGGCAGCGCGTGCCGGTGAGCAGGGGCGTGGATTTGCGGTGGTGGCCGATGAGGTGCGAGCACTGGCCAAGCGCACCCAGCAATCGACCGAGGAAATCGAACGACTGGTCAGCACGTTGCGCAGTGCGGCGCAGTCCTCGGTGCAACAGATCCAGCAGAGCGGCGAGTTGGTCAAACTGGCGGTCAGTGATGCGCTGGAAACCGAAGGTGCCTTGGGCAGCATTGCGGCGGCTGTTTCATTGATCCAGCAGATGAACCAACAGATCGCCGCCGCCGCCGAGGAGCAAAGCTCGGTGGCCGAAGAGATCAACCGCAGCGTCACCAGTATTCGGGCGAGTGCCGATCATTCTGCTTTGAGCATGCAAGGCAATGCCGCCTCGAGCATCCAGTTGGCGCAGTTGGGCGCGCAACTCAAGGGGATGGTAGGGCACTTCCGCCTTTGATCGCAGCGTAGGCGCTGCGATCTGAGGGCAGGGCGATCAGGCGTGGTTGGCGAGGAAGGTCAGCAGCGCCTCGTTGACGAAATCCGGGTTCTCGCGGCTGGAGATATGCCCGGCTTCAGGGATCAGGATCAGGCTGCAACCGATCAGGCCGGCCATTTCCTCCGACTCTGCCGGTGGCCGGGGTTTGTCCTGCTCGCCGCACATCACCAGGGTGGTGTCGGAGTCCAAGGCAGGTAATTGCTTCAGGATGTCCTCGCGGCTGAAGATCAGGCGGCCCAGCGGCACGATACTGTCCAGTAAGCGTTCTCTGGGGAAGTCTTGCAGTGACTGGCGAAAATCCCGGTACAGCGCGGATTCGCGGTCGATGTTCGGGCGGAAGAAGATTGGTGCGATCACATCCAGCAACGGTTCGGGGATCGCCCCGGCGTCTTCAATCATCTTGAACAGCGAGAAGTAGTACTGGCGCGTTGCTTCGGGTTCGGCCCCGAGGTAAGTGTCCATCAGCACCACGCTGTTGATGCGCTCGGGAGCCTGCAATGCCAGGCGTGCGCCCCACATGCCGCCGACCGAGAGACCCACGAGATTGGCTTGCTCGATGCTCAGGTGATCCAGCAGCGCCAAGGCCTGGCGGGCGAGGTCATCCAGGGAATGGGTGGGTGCCGGCAACGGGCCGGACTCACCGTGGCCCCACAACTCGGGGACGATCACGCGGTATTGCTGCGACAGCGCTTCAATCTGCGGCGCCCACATGTCGCTGGCCCACAGGTAACTCGAACCCAGTAGCACGACGGGGCCGCAGCCTTGGTCGATATAGTGCAGCGGTTGTCCATCAATCACGGCGACAGGCATAACAGGCCTCTAATTTCACGGAGTGAGGGGCACTTTTTTACGCTAGTCGGGGGCGGGGGGATAGGTGCACATTGATGGCATGTGATGATTTGGGCGCTGTGGCAAGCAAGCTTACTCCCGCGACGGCCCGCCAGCCGCCGCTTATCTTCCGAACATTCCCTCACTTCAAATGTGGGAGCTGGCTTGCCTGCGATGACGGCCTGCCAGCCGATGCTTGCCTACCTGGCATCCCACACTCGAACTGTGGGAGCGGGCTTGCTCGCGAAAGCGGTGGGTCAGCAACATCAATGTTGCTGGGCCGACGTCTTCGCAGGCAAGCCAGCTCCCACCTTTGATCTTCGTTACTTTGAGCATTGCGTTCGCGTTGCCATCAATCGTAGATAGCTTTCTTCTTCCACTCGGCATCGGCGTCGACGACTTTCAAGCCCTCGGTCAGCTCGTTGACTTCGTCCTCAGCAGGCTTGCTGTTGGTCAGCACTGTGGAGTTGGCGCGCGCCAGTTGGGACTCCAACAGTTGCAACTGGGCGCTGTAGAGCACCGGTTCCGGTTGTTTGCGCAGGTACTGCACGCCGCGCTCGAACGCCAGGCGTGCCTGGCCGGGTTGGCCTTGCAGCAGGGCGTGCTGGCCGAGGTTGTTGAAAAACTCGATGTGCAGCAGCACCAGGATATGACGGATTTCCTTGATCCAGTGCTTGGCCTCGTTGGTCGGCAGGAAGCCGTCTTGGGCGGCGCGGGTGACTTGGCCGTGCAGGGCCTCGAGCAAGAAGCGCACGTCCTTGGCCTTGGCTTCGGTCTGGATCGGTGCCGGCGGGTTGGCCACCGGAATCGATTCACCTTGGGCGATCAGCGCATTCAGTTCGGTGATGCGCGCCTTGAGCGGTGTGCTGGACTTGTTCAGATTCAACAGGCGCTGGTTGACGTTCAGTTCAAGGCGAGCCAGCAACAGCTTGAGCGCTGGGGTCATCAGTTGGCCGGGGAAGGTCTCGGTGATTTCACCGCAGCGACGCAGCCGATCGTTAAGCTCGATCTCGGTACGCTTCTTTTCCAGCTTGTTGTTTTCCACCACGTGGTTCATGTAGCCAATGGCGATCAGTATTACGATCCCGGCTATTACCAGCAGGGTGATCATGAGTGGTGTCACCGGTGTGACCTCTTTAATAGGGTTTGCTGTGGAGTGTAGTGACTGGGTCATCCGGCGGATAGGACCGATCGACCAGTTGCCCAGGTGATTTCTTCTATATAGGTAGGCGTTCCCTGAATGGATGCACATTGCCATCATTTGCCTGGGTGAACTATAGCGCCTTGTCGAACGCCAGAATATAGGCGCCAAGGCTCGGACGGTGCCAATGCCCGCGAAGGCCGTGAAACCATGTCGAAGTCATTGATTTAAATAAATTTATCCTTGGGGGTTGACGACCTTTCAATCCATCCATAGAATGCGCGCCACTTACAGCGTAAAGCACACAGCGAAACGCGGTAGGGAGTGAATGTTGTACGTGTGTCCCCTTCGTCTAGTGGCCTAGGACACCGCCCTTTCACGGCGGTAACAGGGGTTCGAGTCCCCTAGGGGACGCCATATGCGGGAATAGCTCAGTTGGTAGAGCACGACCTTGCCAAGGTCGGGGTCGCGAGTTCGAGTCTCGTTTCCCGCTCCAATTTACAAGCAATGTGGCCTTAGGGCGGCATTGAGTGAAACCAGGACCAAGTCTTCGGACGAGGCCTCTGGGCACTGGAACACACACCATGTGTTTCAGTAGCGTGTCCCCTTCGTCTAGTGGCCTAGGACACCGCCCTTTCACGGCGGTAACAGGGGTTCGAGTCCCCTAGGGGACGCCATTTGCGGGAATAGCTCAGTTGGTAGAGCACGACCTTGCCAAGGTCGGGGTCGCGAGTTCGAGTCTCGTTTCCCGCTCCATATTTAACGAAAACGCCGATCAGTGATGATCGGCGTTTTTGTTTGTGCGTAATTTACCTCGCCAGCGCACCGCCCCCGTTCAAAGCGTCGATGGGATCTCTTGCCGTGGCATGAAAAAACGCGCAAACAGTTCTGACTGAGATTTGATATTCAGCTTGCTGTAGATATTGCGGCGGTGAACCTTGATGGTTTCTGTCGACAGCGACAGCTTGCCGGCGATCTCTTTGTTGGAGAACCCACTGAGCAGTAACTTGAGCACGTCCTTTTCACGTGCCGTTACTTGTGTTTCCAACTGAGTAAGTGCCTCGGCCCATGGAGCCGGCTCGGCGAGGTTTTTTGCCGGGTCAGTTTCAAAGCACATGCGTTGATGCATCATTGCCGTTACCCACGGCTTGATCATGTCCAATACCGTTATCTGCGCCTGGGTGAATCGCAGGTTGCTGCCAAACGACATGCACAGCGTTGCGCCAGCATCGAGCCGTACATTGTATTGCGCCTCATCGACCGAGATGTATTGCGCAAAATAGTGTTGGTAGTACTCGGTTTCCCGGAAGTGTTCCGGTGCAATATCGAGCAGATGGAAGAACCCACTCTGCGGGTTTTCTCGGTCAGCAATATAGAACGGGTCCAGCAGATACAGGCCTTTCACATAGCGGTGAATAAAGGCGTCGATTTCTTCGCTGTCTGCCACCTCGGGCAGGCTGATCACGCGCACCGCGTGGTCGCCAAAAACCAGCACCACCCAATTGTCTATTTGCACATATTCATTCAATACGCGAATCAACGAACTCCAGAACTCAGGGCGATTGAGCTGCATGATCAGTTTTCCGACCGATCGGTGCCAAGCCAGGCTATGAAGGTCAAGCGACATGTTCTACCCCTTTAGGGTTAGGGCTTTGCAGGCCAGAGCTAAGTACTTGTAGGTATTTACTATTCGTCGAGGCTCGGTATATTCACCCCGAGCTTACGATAGCCATGAAGGCGCGTCGTGTGGACAGGGATAGTCATATGAGTCGAGCACACTTGCGAGCTATTTTTTTAGCTTCGTTTATGGGCGCTGCAATCAGCACGCCCGCAGCCGCCGCTGAAAATTCGGTGTATCTGTATAACTGGTTCGGGTTTCTTGAACCGCAGACGCCCAAGCAATTTCAGCAGGAGACCGGCATCAAGCTGCATATGGACGCCTTCGACAGCGCCGAAATCATGCAGAGCAAGGTTATGGCTGGGCGTACCGGCTATGACTTGGTGGTGGCCACCTCCAATGTATTGCCCGGCTTGATCAAAGCCGGGGTGCTGCAGCCGCTGGATCGCGCGCAGTTGAGTAACCTTTCGCACATCGACCCTGACATCCTCTCCCTACTGGCGGTCAATGACCCCGGTAACCGCTACGCCGTGCCCTATGTCTGGGGCACCACCGGCATTGGCTACGATGTGGATAAAGTCAAGGCGGCGCTGGGCGATGACGCCCCGGTGGACAGCTGGGACCTGATCTTCAAAGAAGAAAACATCAGCAAGCTCAAGTCTTGTGGCGTGGCCATGCTCGACTCCCCCAGCGAGATCATTTCCATTGCCCTGCACTACCTGGGGCTGCCCAGCAACAGCACTGATCCCGAGGATTACCAGAAGGCCCAGGCGCTGCTGTTGAAAATCCGTCCCTATGTGCTCTATTTCGACTCGTCCAGAATCGACACCGACCTGGCGGACGGCAATATCTGTGCAGTCGTCGGCTGGGCCAATGGTGCCCTGGCGGCGCAGGCGATTAATGAAAAGTCCAACAGCGGCCGCAACATTGCCTACAGCCTGCCGCGGGAGGGGGCGTTGGTCTGGTCTGAAAACTGGGTGTTGCTCAAGGATGCTCGTCACCCAAAGGCCGCTCTGGCGTTCATCAACTACATGCTGCGGCCACAGGTGATAGCCAAGACGTCCAACTACATGCTCTATCCCAACGCCAACAAAGACGCCACCGAGTTCGTCGAGCAAAAGTTGCGGGATAACCCTTGGATCTATCCCGATAAAAAGACCATGGCCACCCTGGTTCCGCTTGAGCCTTTGCCGCTGAAGGCGGAGCGCATTCGCACACGGGTCTGGACCAAGGTCAAAAGCGGTACGTGACGGGGACGGGGTCGGGGAGGGAGACAGCATGCGCCAGGGTGGTGATCAGCGCTATTTAGAGTCGGACGACTACAAGGCCTACAAAGAGATTGAAGAGCAGATCGGTCTGTGTACGCCAGAGCAAGCCTGGGCCATGTATTACGTTTCGACGGGCATGGTGCGTGAAAACATTACCTTGGCCGTGATGGAGCACATTGGCCGGGGCAATCGTGCCTTGTTGCTTGAGTTTCCAGACCTGGTGCGAGTCGCAGGGCGTGACGCTGAGCCGGGTGAAATCGCCTCCAACTGGCCTCTGCTGCGAAGGCGTCGTCGATAGTCTACTGTGCGTATCTCTGGATGGGCGAGGTGCAGGCGGTTGTAAGTTATTATTGTGAAGCTTGTAGGTAAAGTTTGTGTTTTTTGTAGGGCGGATGCCTTTTCGCCCTGTGCTCTCTACTCTGGCCACCCATTCTCCTGTCCACTTCAGAGAACTGACCGGATGCTTCAGCTCGATATCGCGAACGCGGTAGTGATCAAGTTGTACCTGGCGCTGCCGTCCCTGGGGGCCGCTGGGTAAGTTTTTCAACGTCTGCCTACGGCGTTCATCGCCTGGGCCAAGCGCTGCGTGGCTTGCTGAATTTCATCCCGGTCCAGGGAAGCAAAGCCCAGGCGCAGCGCGTTTACCGGCTGGTCGTTGGGTGAAAACTGACGACCACTGCGCACCACGACGCCGTGGTCCAGCGCGGTGCTTACCAACTTATCGACGTCTATTTCTTCCTCGAAACGTACCCATAGTGCCAAGCCCCCCTCGGGTTCGCGCACCTGTATGCGAGCGCCAAACGCCTGGTCCAGGCAGTCGCGCAATACCGTGCGGCGCGCCCGATATTCTTTCGACACGCGGCGCAAATGCTTCTTCAACTCTCCGTCGTTGATCAGGTCTGCCAGCATGGCTTGAGCGACCGCGTCGGCATCGCCCAGCATCAGCGCGGCATTGCGCTGCAGGGCTTCGATCACAGAGGTGGGCGCGACGATATAGCTGCAACGGAACGTCGAGCCCAGCACTTTGGACAACGAGCCGATGTAAAGCACATGGCGTTGGGCGCGGTCACTGGCCAGCGGCAGGTAAGGGCGGCCACTGAAATGATATTCGTGGTCGTAGTCCTCTTCGATAATGCAGAAGTCATGCAGCGCGGCCAACGTCAGCAAGTGCTGCCGGCGTGCAGCGTGCAAGCTCACGGTGGTGGGAAACTGGTGATGGGGTGTGAGGTAAATCATGCGCACCTTGTGCTCACGGCATAAGCGCTCGACCTGATCAGTGCGGCAACCTTCATCGTCGATGTCGACCGTGACCAACTGCGCGCCGAGCTTGCGGAAAATTTCCCACGCTGGCGGGTAGCTCAGGCGCTCCACCAGTACCACGTCGCCAGGCTTGAGCAGTAGGCTGGCACTCAGGTACAGGGACATCTGGGTGCCCTGGGTCAGGCAGATATTTTCGGCAGTGACCGTCAGCCCACGGTTGTTGCGCAGCATCTCGGCCAGGGCGCAGCGCAAATGATAGCCGGTGCCCTCACTGCCGTAGCGCACGGTATTGGAGGCGAAACTGTTGCGCAGTGCGTGGCGATAGTAACGGTGCAAAACGGCCTGGGGCAGCAGGCGGTGGTCGCTGGTGCCGTTGTCGAAAAACAGCGCGCCGTGTCGATGCTCAAGCGCGACCACTTGGGCGTTATGGGTGAAATAGGGTACCCGTGGTTGCTCCAGCAACGGCGGCGCGAAAGACGGTTGGGTAACGCCGGGCAGTTGCTTGGGTGTCAGCTGCGCATTGACGAAGGTGCCACGGCGCGGCTCGCTGACCAGCCAGCCCTTGGTCATGGCTTCTTCGTAAGCCAGGATCACCGTCTTGCGGTTGACGTCGAGCAACTGCGCCATTTCCCGCGTGCCTGGCAGCAATGTTCCAGGTGGCAGGCGGCCCTCGAGGATGGCATTGACCAAGCCTTCGGCAATCTTGCGGTAGGACGCCTGGCCGGTGCCTTCTTCAAGCCGCAGCAAGGGGCGCCATTTACGCATCTGGACCATCTGAAGTATCCAAATCTGGAGGTTTTAATGGGCCTAGTCTAGCGCAACAATCAGGTCTCACTTATCCCGAGGTCTTTATGAATACACGTCATGTCATCGAACTCTCTCCCTCGGGGAAAACCTTTGAAGCGGGCGACGAACTCTTGCTCGACGCCATGCTCGCCAGTGGCCTGGCCGTGCCGTTCTCTTGTCGCCGTGGCGCCTGCGGTTCGTGCAAGGTGGTGGTCGCTGACGGTGCGTACCGGGCCAAGCGCCTGGCGCCGGGCGCGCCGCAGCCTTCTTATCCTTTGGCAGCCAATGAGATGTTGTTATGCCAGAGCCACGCCTGTGGCGACATGCGCCTGCATATTCCCGGCTGGTCGCTGGATACGCCCGCGCTGGTAGTGGCGGCGCAAGTGCACAGCAAGCGTGCGCTGGGGCCCGATGTGATCGAGTTGATACTGACGCCCGAAACCCCAGTGGCGGTGCGGGCTGGCCAATACCTCAAGTTCCGCCTGGCGGACGGTGACACGCGCTGCTTTTCGGTTGCCAACCTGCCCGCCGATGATGAAGGGCGGTTGGTCTTCCAGATCCGAAGGGTGAGTGGCGGGTACTTTTCCGAGGGTATCCTGGGTGGTCTTGGCGTGGGTGAGCGTCTGCATGTGGAAGGGCCGTTTGGTGCCTGTACCTGGCAGGACGATGAGGCGGCGCCCGTGGTGCTATTTGCCACGGGCACTGGTTACGCGGGCATCAAGCCTATCCTGCTGACCGCGCTCAAGCGCGATGTCGAGGTGACGTTGTATTGGGGCGGCGCGCAATCGGCGGATTTTTATGACAGCGCCTTCCTCGACCACTCGATGCTGGAGCATCCACGTTTTCGCTGGCATCCCGTGCGGTCATCCGAGGGCAGGGTGCAGGCGGTTGCATCGGGTCACGGGCATCGCTGGGAGCAGGTCCAGGTGTATGCGTGCGGCAACGGTGCAATGCTCGGCCAGGTGCGGGCGCATTGCCTTGAGGCGGGGTTGCCGAGCCACCGGTTTATCGCGGAGGCGTTTGTTGCCAGTGGTCGGTCAAGTGCTGGAACAGCCTCCCTGTCGTTTGACCCGGTCTGGGAGAAAGTCGGCCCGCGTTATTCCTTGGACGGCATGCTGGCTGCGCGGGAAAAATCCATACGTGCCCTGGCGGCGATTGCCAGCCAGTTGAAGGTCGGCATGACCACCGGCGAAGCCCTTGAGATGGCTGCCCGGCAACTGCAGGCCATGGGCGCTTCGCACACCTGGCATCCGACCTACATTCGTTTTGGCGCCGACACTGTTCGCCCTCCGCGCGAGGGTATTGATCGTCAGCGCAGGCTGCGCGCTAATGACATTGCCGTGGTCGATCTTGGCCCGGTGTGGGATGGCTACGAAGGGGACTATGGCGATACGTTTGTGTTTGGCGATGGGCAGTTGCACCGGGCCTGTAGAACTGCCCTGCATGAAGTCTTCGATGAAACACGCCAAGCGTGGCTGCGTGGTCTGACCGGGCGTGAACTTTACGACTTCGCCGAGCAGAGCGCTGCGTCAAAGGGTTGGAGGCTGGCGCGCAACCTGGCGGGGCATCGCCTTGCGGATTTTCCCCATGCATTGTTCGAGAGCAAAGAGTTGGCTGACCTGGAGATCTCGCCGAGTGAAATGGCCTGGGTATTGGAAATCCAGCTGTGCCATCCCACTGAGCCGGTGGGTGGGTTCTTTGAAGACATGCTGATGTTGCAAGGCTGAAGATCCTGCCATTGCTGCCGAGAATTGCGCTTGGCGCGATAGCCCAGTGAACCGAGATCAACCCAGCACCACCAATCCCCTGTGGGAGCTGTCGAGGTTCAGCGAGGCTGCGATAGCGGTGGTTCAGGCGCTGAAAATGTTGCCTGTGCCGCCGCCATCGCAGCCTCGCCTGGGCTCGACAGCTCCCACATTTGGGCGGTGTTGTTGTCGGGAGTTGTGTTTGGCGCGATAGCCCAGTGAACCGAGATCAACCCAGCACCACCAATCCCCTGTGGGAGCTGTCGAGCTTCAGCGAGGCTGCGAAAGCGGTGGTTCAGGCGCTGAAAATGTTGCCTGTGCCGCCGCGATCGCAGCCTCGCCTGGGCTCGACAGCTCCCACATTTGGGCGGTGTTGTTGTCGGGAGTTGTGTTTGGCGCGATAGCCCAGTGAACCGAGATCAACCCAGCACCACCAATCCCCTGTGGGAGCTGTCGAGGTTCAGCGAGGCAGCGATAGCGGTGGTTCAGGCGCTGAAGATTTTGCCTGTGCCGCCGCGATCGCAGCCTCGCTGGGGTTCCACATGGGTCAGAGCTTCGGCAACTGCCCGACGCGGCCCATCATTTCGGTGACGATCTGCAGGTCCAGCAAGAACTGTTCAACCGTCTTGAACTCACTGTCAGTGTGCCCGGTGTACTTCTCTTCCGGGCGGGCCAGGCCGAATTGCACGCCGTTGGGCAGGTCGTGCACCGAGGTTGCGCCGGCCGAGGTGCCGAATTTGTGCGCCATGCCCAGGTTTTCAGTGGCCACTGCCAGCAAGGCTTTTACCCATTCGCCTTCAGGGTTGCGGTACATCGGCGTGTCCAGCGAGTAAGTGAAGCTCACGTTGACCTTGGCGTTCTTGTCCCAGGTGTTCAGCTTCTGCTCGATTTGCGCCTTGAGCGCCTCCGGCGTTTTACCTTTCGGTGCACGCAGGTTCACGGCCAGTTTGAAGGCTTTGTCATCCTGCCCCACAAACGTCAGCGAGGTGGTCAACGGCCCCATGAAATCATCCGCGTAGCCCACACCCAATTTACCGCCCAGGTAATCCAGGCCCCAGTTGTCGGCGGCATACCGCGCGGCATCGGTGATGTGGTTGTGCTGGAGGGCGACCTTGCCGTCGAGGCTGTGGATCAGCTCCAGCATACGCGCCACCGGGTTGACCCCGGTTTCAGGCTCGGAAGAGTGAGCGGATACGCCGGTAACCGTGAGTTTGACGTCCTTGCCATCGACCTTGGCCGTCACTTGGAAATTGCCACCATTGCGCTTGGCATAGTCAGCACCGGCCTGTTGCAGGCTGGCGGCCAGTTCGGCGGGGGTATCGCTGACCAGCGTGGCCACCGAGGCCGATGGAATCTGGTTGTTCGCCTTGCCGCCAGTCATCGCGATGATTTCCGCACCTTTGCCTTCGCCCTTGCGCACCGGGAAGGTGGCCATGACCGTCCCCGAGCCTTTCTCGGCGATCACCACCGGATAACCGCCATCCAGCGCCAGGTTGTATTGCGGAACGGGATTGCGTTCGAAGTAGTAAGGAATGGCATCACCGGCGGTTTCTTCAGTGGTGTCCACCAACAGCTTGAAGGTGCGCGCCAGCGGCAGCTTTTCTTCCTTGATCACCTTCATGGCGTACATCGCCACGACGATGCCGTTCTTGTCATCCTCGGTACCCCGGCCATACATGCGGTCGCCGATCAGCGTGACCTTGAACGGGTCGAGTTTGGTACCGTCTTGCAGTACCCAGTTTTCCGGAGTCACGGGCACCACATCGGCATGGGCATGCACACCCACGACTTCATCACTGCTGCCTTCCAGGGAGACTTCGTACACGCGGTTATCGACGTTACGGAAGTTCAGGTTGAAGGACTTGGCCAGGGCCTCGATCTTCGCCGCGATCTTGAGGAATTCCGGGTTTTTGTACTGTGGCAGGCCGTCCACGTTAAACGTGGGGATCTCCACCAATTCGCGCAGGGTTTCGAGCGCGGCTTTGCCATATTTAACGCGGGTGTAAATGCCCAGCAGGCGATTGATCTCGTTCTGCTGCTCGGCGTTCAGGGTTTTGTTGCCCAGAAACGCGCTGACAGCCGGGCCGGTGTCGGCGGTTTTACCCAGTTCGCCCTTAGCCAGGGTGCCGAGGAAGCTGCGGAAATCGGTGACCGGTGTCTCGCTGAAATGCTTCAGGATTGCCGTGCTTTGGTCTGCGGTGATGTTGGCGGATGCAGGTGTGGCGACTGCCGAAAGGCTCGCGGCGAACAAGGTGGCAGTCACCAGTTTTTTCAGTGGAAAGTGCATGATTAAAGGCATTCCTTTGCAAAGTGAATGTAGGAAGTATTCTGATCATTATGTCAGAAACAATTCCACACACTAACACTGCAAAGGAACAGTAGGGGAGACCTTGAATAAGGAAAAATCCTACTCTAATAAACGCGCCGTTCGTTAGCCGCCGGCTTTTTCAGAGTTAGGGCCGAACCAAATACAAGGTCTGAGTGAACGTACCATCGGGGTTGGGTTCGGAGCTCATTTCTCCGGTGGAGCCAGCATAGGTGCCTGTGCTGCCGATGACGGCGACCACGGATTTTCCGGCTTCCAGTTCCTGGCCGGCGACTACCACGGTACCTGCGACAGCGCCACCTGGGCCGAAGAACAGTAACGTCCATTGGCATTGGCTGTGAACACTTGGCCGTGTGCTGACACAGTAGCCACTGTTGCTGCCGATATCACGGCGGTCCTGATCCATCAGTGGTTGGTCGAACACGAAAAGATCGCCCTGGGAAGGGCCAGGCGGGCCAATATCAACCGCGCTCTTCAAACCGCGGGTACCGTCGGCGAGGGTGACTAGCGTGATGGGCTGACGGCTGTTGATGCAGGCTGCAAGGGAGACCAGCATAAGCAGCGTACAGGTGGTGCGAAGAAAAGCGGTATTCATGACTGTGGTCTCGTGGCAGTGGACTCCGGACGCAGCACCGCTAAAGCTGCGACCGGAAAATGCTAAGACTAGCGGCCAATCAGGAAAACACAACACCGTGCCTGCGCGCCGTCACTTACCGCGTACCTGGGTGGGGAGGCGCATAGTCGGTCGACACATCCAGCGCTTTGGCATAGGGCCCATCCCACAGTTGCTCATGCAACTGGCCTACACGCCTGGCCATCGCCTCACTGTGCATCACCACCTCCAGATTGCGCGAATTATCCAGATAACCGCCCAACCAGTTACTGGTGCCGACCCATGCCACTTGCTCGTCGATCTCCATGGTTTTGCTGTGGATCACCCGGGCATAAGGGATAAAGCCCTGCTTGGCCTCGGGTAGGGTGACGATCTTGATTTCGACATTGGGCAGCACCGCCAGGCTTTTGAGATAAGGCAGCTCCAGTGGGTCGGTATTCCAGTTGGACACCATCAGCTTGATCGACACGCCACGGGCAGCGGCGGCGCGCACGGCGTTGTCGATCACGGCGTAGTACGGCCGGGTTCGATCCGGTCCGTAGGACAGCGGCGCGTAGTCGAGCAATTGCACGCGCACTTCTTTCTTGGCTTCTCCCAGCAGGCGCGGCAGTTCCAGCTGTGAGTCGCCCACGCCGGGCGGGTTGTAGCGTTGGGGGCTGGCGACCAGGTAGTTGCCGGTACGTGCGGGGGCCGGGCCGTTGGCGGGTAGTGGCACCGGTTGTTTACCAGCAAGCGCGGCCTGGGCTTGCCAGTCTTGCTCGAAGATCGCCTGCACCTGGCCCACCACCGTTTCGTCAGTGATGCGCAGCCCGGTTTCGTGGATATGTTCCAGGGCGCGCCAGTCGAAATTCTGGCTGCCAACAAACGCCTGCTTGCCATCCACCAGCAGGTACTTGGCGTGGATGATGCCGCCGCTCAGTTGCCCGTAGGGCAGCACGCGCAAGGTCAGGTTGGGAATGGCGCGCAAGCGTTCCAGGGTGGCGGCGTCCGAGAGCCTGATGCCTTTTTCTTCGAGTAGGAAACGAATCTTCACGCCGCGTTTGCCGGCGGCTTCCAAGTGTTCGAGTACCTTGTTCATCACCGAGCCAGGGTGGTCCGCGGCGTAGAACTGGCCGATATCAATGTGGCTTTTGGCGCCGTCGAACAGCTCGATCCATACCGGGCCGGGCTGGCGCAAATCGTCGGTGCCCAGGGCGGTGTCCATGGGTACGGTATGCACCAGTTCAAAGCCTGGAATGGAAAAGTCCGCCTGGGCCAGCGGACTGAGGAGCAAGCCGGTCAGGCCGGCGATACGCAACTTTATCGAAAGGGGCATAAGTGTCTCATCGCACCAAAGGAAAAGGCGAGCGCCTGAGGCGCCCGCCCTGTAGGTCAAGCCGTGCGGCTGTGCAGCGGGGTGGGCACGCGATGGGTCACTTCATCCTGTGCGCGGGCGCCGGTGGCGGCGCGGATCAACAGGATCTTCAACTGGTCGTTGATACGCTCCAGGCTGTCCTGGAAGAAGTTGTGGAACACCACGCAGAACAGCGCGATGGCGATACCTAATCCCGTGGCGAACAACGCCGTCCCGATACCCCCGGAAATCTGCCCAGGGTCCGACACGCCCGCGGTAGCCAGCGCCTTGAAGGTGTCGATGATGCCCAGAATGGTGCCCAGCAGGCCCAGCAGGGGGGCGGCGGTGGTGATGGTCTCGATAATCCACAGGCTGCGAGCCAGTGGGGCGCGGGTCTTCAGGTACTGGGTATCGACTTCGTCGTCCAGGTCTTTGCGCGAGCCGTGGGTTGCCTTCTGGGCCAGCACCGGCAAGATCATGTTCAGCGGCAGGCTGTCGCGACGGGTCAGGTTCTCCGGCAAGTCACGCTCGCTGTGCACGTTGGCGCCCAGGGCGTCGATCAACGCACGAGCCTGGCGGCGCACGTAGGCGAAGTAGATGCCGCGTTCGATGGCGATGAAGATCGCAATGGCCATCGCCGCGTACATCACATAGAAGGTGACGTCGTGGAGCAGGTTCATATCCATGATGGTGTTCCTCTTGGGTGAGTCTTAGAAATTCGCTTCCAGCGAAACCGTGACGGTGCGGTCCAGGCCGACGATGTATGCCGGGTCGCCATCGCGCAAACCGCTGTAGCTGGCCGCGTTGGTCTTGGTGGTGTACACGCCGTCCAGGTATTTCTTGTCGAACAGGTTGTCGACGTTCAGGCGCAGGGTCGCGTCCTTGACCACTTTCTTGTCCACCGGCAGGTAAATACCGGCGCCGAGGTTGAACACGGTGCGGCCGGAAATCGCCTCGTCGTTGGTCAGGTCACCGTAGAGCTTGCTGGTGTACTTGCCGCCGAAGGTGCCGTAGAAGCGCCCGTCGTCATAACCGATGTTGGCCGCCAGCATGTTCTTGGGCACGTTGGCGAACTGCTTGCCACTGGTGGGCAGCACGATGGGTTTGCCGGCGTTGTAGACGGTCAGGTCATCCTGCTGCTCGGCCTTGGTGTAGGTGTAGGAGGTGTAGTAATTGAAGTGGTGGGGCAACTGGCCGCTCCACTCCAGTTCCAGGCCTTTGTTGACCACGGAGCCGGCGTTGATGTCGGCAAAGTCACCGTTGATGTCCCGGGACGAAACCTGGCGGTTCTTGAAGTCCATGTAGAACAGGGTGGCGGCCAGGTTCATGTCGTCGCCGCTGTAGCGCCAGCCCAGTTCATGGTTCCAGCTGGTTTCCGGTTCGGCGTCGATCGAGCCGGCGCCTTTGTCGTAGAGCACGTAGTTCTGCGGCACGCGCATGTTGCGCGACAGGCTGTAGAACAACTGGTCACGCTCGTCCAGCTGGTATTTCAGGCCGGCGTTGGGCAGCAGTTTGTTGTAGGTCTGGTTACGTTTTTCCGGGCGTTCGTTGAGGCTGCCGTGGTTGGTGCCTTCACGCTCGACGTTCATGTAGGCCAGGCCTGCGATGAAGGTCCAGTCCGGGTTGATGTACCAGGTGTCCTGGGCCCAGACCTTTTGCGCCGGCGTGACGGTGAAACGGTCGCGACCCTGCACGGTGTTGCCGTTGGCATCGACGATGGCACTGTTGGAATCAGGCCAGGTGTCCACCGGCTTGCCGTTGCTCTTGAGCGGAATGAATGGCTGGGTCTGGCTCTGGCGTGCGCGCTCGTACCAATAACCGAATTGCAGGCTGTGGTCGCCCAGGTCCCAGGTCAGCTTGGTGGTGATACCCGGACGCCAGGTTTGTGTGCGTGAAGGGCGGTAGTACACGCCGCTGTTGGGTGTGCCGTCGGCGTTGTATTGGGCGGCGGTGGGCAGGTTGCCGAGGTCGAACACACCGCCCTGGTTGGAGCCACGGTTGAGGGCATAGCTGGATGAACCGACGCCGCTGCCATTGCCCCAGTAGTAATACGGGATCACCGACAGCGCGAGGTTATCGGCCAGTTTGAACTGGGTGTTGAGCACGGCGGTGAACGTCTGGAACGGGTTCTGCGCCAGGCCGTAATAGCTGTTGTACTTGCCGTTGCTGCCCACGCTGGGTGTTGCCGGATAAGGGTCGTACTTGCGGCCATATTGCTGGAACTGCGCCTTGGTCAACTGGCTGTAACTGTTGTTGTCCTGCTCGTGGTACTTGAGGATCAGGTTGGCGGTGTTGCCATTGCCAGCGTCGAAAAAGCTGTTCCACTCCACCTTGTCCGCGCGTACCGCGCCCGAACCGCGCCACATCTCACCTTCGGTATGGGACACCGACAGCCAGTTGCTCAGGCCGTTGATTTCGCCGGTGTTGAGGCGGGCAAAGGTCTTGCGCGTGGCATTGCTGCCGACGACCTGTTTGACGAAGGCGCCGGTTTCCTTGGTCGGGCGAATGGTCACGATGCCAATGTTGCCGCCGCTGGAACCAATATGCGGGCCGTCGGACTCCGAAGCGCCTTGGGTAACGAAGATCTGGTCGATGTTTTCCGGGTCGCCCAGCAGGTTGGAGTACAGCGCGTAGTTGCCGGAGTCGTTGATCGGCATGCCGTCCACCGACATGCCCACCTGGTCGGAGTTCATGCCGCGCATGGTGAAGCGAAAGCCCGACAGGCCAGTGTTGTCTTCACTGGAAATGTTCAAGCCTGGGGTGTACTTGAGCTTGTCGATGGCATTGCCGGTGGCCGCCTGTTTATCCAGTGCTTCCTTGGTCACCGTGGAGCGGCCCTTGATGCTTTCCTCCGGCACCATGTAACCGCCTCCTGCGGTCGCCTTGCCTTGTACCCCAATGGTACCGACGTCGCTGGTCTCTGCCATGACCATTCCCTGGGTCATGCTGGTCGCGGCCACAAGTGCCAGATGAATACGGGTGAACTTCATCACTGTCGTCCTGGTGTCGGGTGCTTATTGCACGCTGTAGTTGAAGGTGGCGGTGAAGCGCTGTTCATTGCGCCCCCCGAAGGCTTGCTCGGGAAACGGTTTGACTTGCTTGATGCGACGCAAACTGTTGGTGGCGGCCCGGTTGAGCAGCATGCTCGAGGCCTGGGTTTGTAAACCCGAGTCGAGGACACGGCCTTGACGGTCTACCAGCAACCACACCACCACCTCGCCGCTCGGGCGTTCGAGGGACGCCTGGCGCCCGGTGGGGTACTGCTTGTAGGTGTCCAGTTCGTTGCGCAAGCCTTTGAGGTAACCGCTTTCCAGGGCCTGGCCATCGACCTTCGGGGGCGCCGGTGGGGCGGGCGTCGGTGCCGCTTGGGTGACGGCGGCCGGGGCTGGCTTGGCGGCCACCGGTGGCGGCGTCGGTGCGGGCTTGGCGACCACGGGCGCCGGCTTGGGCACAGGTTTTGGCTTGGGTTCGGGTTTGGGTTTGGGCAGCGGCTTGGGCGCAGGTGGCGGGGGCGCCGGCTCGGCCTCTTCCTCTTCGATCACTGGCGGTGGCGGTTCTTGCTCCACCACCGGTTCCGGTATGACCTCCGGTTCCGGCTCGACCAAGGCCAATTCGACCGCCGACTCGTCATACACCGGCTCGACCTTCAACGTCTGGGACTGGATACCCAGTGCAATCAGCACCAGGGCGATCAGGGCCGGGACACTGCCCAGCAGCTGACGCGCACGAAACAGAACGTACATGATCAGGACTTACGCGTGGCGATGGACACGGAGGTGAAGCCACCCAGGCGCAGGGTGTCCATCACTTCCACCAGGCGCGAAACCTCCACGCCTTTGTCGCTGTTGACGATGATCGTCGACTTGGTATCGGGCTTTTCGGCAGCCTTCAGCGCCGGCACCAGGGCCTCCACCGTCAGGTCCTTGCCGTCCAGTTGCAACTGGCCTTCCAGGCCCAGGGTGAGGATGAATTTGTTTTGCGGCTTGAGCTGCTGCGAACTGCTGGCGCTGGGCAATTGGGTCTTCATGCCGAGCGCGGGAATCACGTTCAGGCTCACCAGTACGAAAAACACCAGCAGGAACATCATCACGTCGATCATCGGGATCAGCTCGATGTGCGCCTTGCGTTTCTTGGGTTCGTCCCAGGTTCTCATTCCGTTACCCCGTCATTGAATTAGGGGCAGAACGCTAACAGCCAAAAATGACCGATTGGTTAACTTTAATTGACCGTTTAGAGGCTCTAGGACGCGTCTTTCAGAAAACTTACCGGTCAGTTTTCGGGCGTAATGAAACTGACACTTGGGGCATACATGCTTGAGAAATTTATCTTGAGAGCCGGCTCCCATGCCCACCGCACTGCCTCAATTGACGACCCCGCGACTGTTGTTGCGCGCCCTGGAAATGCACCAGGCGCAGGTGCTTTTCACGCTTGCCAACGGGCCGAAAATTGCCGACAACACGGCGAACATTCCATCGCCCTACACCCTGGAAACCGCCCAGGATTTTATTGCCGGGGCCACCGATAAGTACCGCACCGGTGAGCTGCTGAACCTGGGAATGCATGTGTGCGGCACCGACGAATTGGTCGGCATAGTCAGCCTGCGCATCAATGCTCGCCATCGCTATGGGCACTTGGGTGGCTGGGTGGCGGCGCACTGCCGTAACCAGGGGTATGCGGCTGAAGCGGCGAGCGCGGTGATGGACTTCGGCTTCGAGGCGCTGGGGTTGCAGCGCGTGGGCAGCCAGTGCTTCGCGCGCAACAAGGAATCGGCGCGGGTCATGGAGAAGATCGGCCTGCGCTATGAAGGCTGCATGCGCCAAGCGTTCCTGAAGAACGGCGTGTATGAGGATTTGCTCGGGTTTGCCACCGTGCGTGATGACTGGGAGCGCTGTCTGTGAGCGGCGAAGTGGACCACGGCCGGCGCCGGGTCCTTGGCGGGCTGGCGGTCGCTACCGCGTTTTCGATTCTCAGCCCTTTTGCGCGCAGTGCCGGGGTGGATTATCCGTTCACCCTTGGCGTGGCTTCCGGCGACCCGCTGCCAGATGGCTTTGTGATCTGGACGCGCCTGGCGCCGTTGTTCAACGCGGCGGATGGCCGTGGCGGCCTGAGTCGCCCGGTGCCGGTGCGTTGGCGGGTGGCCAGCGATGCGGCGATGACGCGCATTGTGAAGCAGGGCGAAGTACTGGCGACGCCGCGTTTCGCTCACGCAGTGCATGTCGAGGTGGCGGGGCTCGCCGCGGATCGGCCGTATTGGTACCAGTTTGAAGGGCTCGGTGCGCAGAGCCCGGTGGGCCAGTCCCGCACGATGCCGCCGCTGCAGGCCATGGCCTCGGCCCGGCTGGGGTTTGTGTCCTGCTCGCATTGGGAGCGCGGCTACTTCAGCGCCTACCGACACCTTGCCGCCGAGCAGCCGGACCTGGTGTTTTTCCTCGGTGATTATATTTACGACAGTTCCTATGCTGCGGATTCGGGCAAGGTGTTTCGTTCTCACGGCAGCGGCAATGCGCAAAGCCTGAGTGATTACCGCAACCGCTACGCACTGTACAAGACTGATCCAGACCTGCAGGCCCTTCACGCCGCGGCCCCCAGCGTCGTGACCTGGGACGATCACGAAGTACAGAATGACTACGCCAACCGCTGGTCCCAGGACCCGAAGGTGGCGGTGGCGCAGTTTCTCAAGCAACGGGCCGCGGCGTATCAGGCGTTTTACGAACACATGCCTCTGCGTGCCTGCAGCGTGCCGAAGGGGCCGGACATGCGCATCTACCGGCGCCTGGATTACGGCCGGCTTGCGCGTTTCCATGTGCTCGACGGTCGCCAGTACCGTTCCGAGCAACCGTGCATCGCAGCCAATGGCAGCCACCAGGGGCATATTGTCACCACCCCTTGCAGCGACCTGCGTGACCCCGCCCGCACATTGCTCGGTTGGCAGCAGGAAGCCTGGCTGGACCATGGGTTTGCCCAGTCCAGGGCGCAGTGGAATGTCATCGCCCAGGATTTGCTGGTGGCGCCGCTGATGCAGCGTGACCTCACCAATCATAAGCTTGGCCGCTGGACCGATGGTTGGGATGGCTACATGGCTAACCGCTCACGGATGCTGGCGTCGATCGTGCGCAATCGCGTAAAAAACCCGGTGTTCTGGGGTGGGGATATACATTCGTTCTGGGCCACCGACCTGCATGCCGACGCCGACAGGCCAGACTCGGCGGTGGTCGCTACCGAGTTCGTTGGCTCGTCGGTCACCTCCGACGGCCCGCCCTATGAAGCGTTTATGAAGATCATGCCGCTCAACCCCCATGTGAAGTTCTTCGACAGCCGCCAGCGCGGGTATGTGTCGGTGGAGTTGGCGGCCAGCACCATGCTGACGAATTTTCGTGCGATCAGCGACCCGCGTGACCCGGCGGCGACGGTGTCGACGTTGAAGTCGTTCATCAATGAATCGGGCCAGCCGAGCGTGGCCCTGTAGGAGCGAGCTTGCTCGCGAAAAACCAAAGGGCGCCGATGGGAATCAGGTATCCCGCGTTATCGTTAACGTTCTTCGCGAGCAAGCTCGCTCCTACAGTGGCAGGGGGGCAACGAGGCTGTAGCGCACCGACAGTGCGCCTTTTTTCTCTGACAACGCCAAAATCGTTACCTGGCCCAGTTCGCTCAACGCTTGGACATGAGTGCCACCACAGGCGTAAGCCGGTAATTCGCCGAAGCCGACTTCGCGGGTGCCATCTTCCAGCGTCATATAGCGGGGATAGTCGGCGGCGATCCATGTGTTGACCCACTGCTGGAGCGTCTGCGCATCCATGTCTTGCGCGGTCTGGCCACGGATAAAGGTGATCTTGCCTTCGCCGGGCCAGTGGTGAGCCTTGATCGGCATCCAGCCCAGGCGTTCGCCGGCATTGCCAATCAAGTGCCCCGCCGAATGCAGACGCGTGTGCAAGGCGCGCCGCTGCGCGTCGACTCGTGCAATGGCGGGTCCTGGTTCCAGGGGGTGGTCGACGTAGTGCACCACCTGTTCGGCTTCCTGCATGACTCGCAGCACCTGGCTGTCGCCGAGCCATCCGGTGTCGGACGGCTGGCCTCCGCCTTGGGGGTGGAAAATGGTCGACTGCACAATCACGGCGAATTGCTCTTCGTTCGGGGTGCAACTGAGCACTTCCAGCTCGGCCGTCAGGTGGTCGTGGGTAAAAAACAGGCGCTCGGTCATCATCTACATCCGCATCAGGGTTCTGCGGGCAGTATAAATAGTGCGCAGATGAGTGATAATCCGCTCAATTATCAATGGACCTGTGCGTCATGAGCATCAATCTTCCTTTGCCGTTATTGGGTGAAATGGCGATTTTCGTCAAGGTCGTGGAAACCGGCAGCTTCTCCGAAGCGGCGCGGCAACTCAGTGTTTCGCCTTCGGCGGTGAGCCGGAGTATCTCGCGCCTGGAGCAAGCCCTGGCCACGCGCCTGCTGCAACGCACCACCCGCAAGCTGCGCCTGAGTGAGGGCGGCGAGGAAGTGTTCAAGCGTTGCCAGGAGATGGTCAATGCCGCGCGCTCGGTGATGGAAATCAGTGGGCAATTTACCCATGAGGCCGAGGGCCTGGTGCGGGTCAGTGTGCCCAAAGCGGTGGGGCGATTCGTGGTGCACCCGCATATGCCGGAATTTTTGCGGCGCTATCCCAAGGTGGATGTGCAGTTGATCCTGGAAGATAGGCATGTGGATTTGATCGACGACAACGTCGACTTGAGCATCCGCATCACCGACAGCCCACCGCCAGGCTTGGTCGGGCGCCAGCTGTTGCCCATCGAACATTTGCTGTGCGCGACGCCGCAGTACCTGGCCGAGCACGGTACACCGAGCCATCCCCATGATCTGCTCGGGCACAGTTGCATCTATCTGGGTGAGACACCGGGAGATTCACGCTGGAAGTTTCGCCAGGCTGGCAAGGCGGTAACGGTCGGCGTACGCGGCCGGTATGCGGCGAACCACACCGGGGTGCGACTGGAGGCGGCGTTGCAGCATGTCGGGATTGCTAGCTTGCCGTATTTCACCGCGCGGCACGCGTTGGAAACGGGGGATTTGGTGCAGGTGTTGCCGGGGTGGGATTTTATTGCCTCGTACCATGGCGAGGCGTGGTTGCTGCATTCGCCCACACGGTACCTGCCGCCGAAGTTGCGGGTGTTTATCGATTATCTGGTGGAGTGCATGGCCAGGGAGCCCACGCTACGGCGGCGGTAGGAAATGTGGGGGAGACAAGCCTTAATACCTGTAGGAGCGAGCTTGCTCGCGAAAAACTCACCGGCGCCGCGTTTACTCAGAAAGCACGCGTTATCGTTGACGTTTTTCGCGAGCAAGCTCGCTCCTACATACTGGCATCAGTGCTTGCTCTGGTCCTGAGGCATCGCCAGCAGTTGTTTTTCCTGGTTCCAGTCGAACGGTTCGTCGTTCTGTTCGGCTTCATAGCGACGTTCTTCCAGGGCCTGGTACAGGTCCAGTTCTTCGTCGGGCATGAAGTGCAGGCAGTCGCCGCCAAAGAACCACAGCAGGTCGCGGGGCACCAGGTGGGCGATTTGCGGGTAGCGCAGGATGACCTGGCTCATCAGGTCCTGGCCCAGGTACTGGCTTTCGATCGGGTCGATTGGCAACAGGGCGCGCAGTTCGTCGAAACGCTCCAGGAACAGCGAGTGGCTTTCCTCGGGTACCTGTTCGGCTTCGCCGACGGCAACCAGGATGCTGCGCAAGTGGTCGAGCAAGACGAGATGATCGGCAACGACGTTGGACACGAGATAAGGCCTCTAAAGCAAAAACGGGCGCGAGAGTATAAGCCTCTCGCGCCCGTTTTTATATGACCGCTCGACTCAGCGGACTTTACCTTCTGCCTGCATCAGCTCTTCCTTGCTGAAATCATCCACGTCGATCACCTTGCGTCGCGCAGCCTCGGCATCGCGCAAGGTCTGTGCCTCGGCCGGTTGCAGCACGCCGGCCTGCAGGGCCGCGTCGATGGCATGCACGCCGGCAGCCGGCTTGACTTGGCCGCTTTTGAGCGCACTGTGGAGTTTTTTCTGCAAGGGGTGGCTGGCACCGAGCAGGTCGTAGGCATGTTGCAGGGCGCCCACGGGATCTTCTGCTGATTGCGGGCGATAACAGCCGGCCAGCAATTCTTCCAGGGTCGGGTCGCCCTTGGCGCGGCCGATCACGGCTGCCACTTCGGCATCCAGAGCGTCGGACGGCCCGGTATGACGACGCCCGAATGGGAACACGATCACCCGCAGCAGGCAGCCCAGCACCTTGTTCGGGAAGTTGCTCAGCAGCTCATCCAATGCGCGTTCCGATTCGCCCAGGCTTTCTTCCATGGCCCAGGCAAACAGCGGCTCCAGATGGTCCGGCGAGTCCAGGTCGTGATAACGCTTGAGCGCCGCCGACGCCAGGTACATGTGGCTGAGCACATCACCCAGGCGGGCGGACAGGCGTTCGCGGCGCTTGAGCTCGCCACCCAGCAACATCATGCTCAGGTCGGCCAGCAGGGCAAACGCAGCCGCCTGGCGGTTCAGGGCACGGAAGTAGCCCTGGCTCAACCGGTTGCCCGGAGCTTTTTCGAAGTGCCCGAAGCCCAGGTTCAGCACCAGGGTGCTGGCGGCGTTGCTTACGGCAAAACCGATGTGTTGCATCAGCAGGCCGTCGAATTCCTTCAACGCCTGGTCATGGTCTTCGCGGCCGGCCAGGGCCATTTCCTTGAGTACGAAGGGATGGCAGCGAATCGCGCCCTGGCCGAAGATCATCAGGTTACGCGAGAGGATATTTGCGCCTTCCACGGTGATGAAGATCGGTGCGCCCTGCCAGTTGCGGCCCAGGTAGTTGTTGGGGCCCATGATGATGCCCTTGCCGCCGTGCACGTCCATGGCGTGGCTGATGCACTCACGGCCGCGCTCGGTCAGGTGGTACTTGAGGATCGCCGACAGCACCGACGGCTTCTCGCCCAGGTCCACGGCGTTGGCGGTGAGCATGCGCGCGCTGTCCATCAGCCAGGCGTTGCCACCAATGCGTGCCAGGGCTTCCTGGATGCCTTCGAAGGCCGACAGCGGCACGTTGAACTGTTCGCGCACCTGGGCGTATTGCCCGGTCACCAGGCTGGTGAACTTGGCGGCGCCGGTGCCGACGGCGGGCAGCGAGATCGAACGGCCGACCGACAGGCAGTTCATCAGCATCATCCAGCCCTTGCCGAGCATTTCCTGGCCACCGATCAGGTATTCCAGGGGGATGAACACATCCTTGCCGGAGTTGGGGCCGTTCATGAAGGCGGCGCCAAGCGGCAGGTGACGACGGCCGATTTCCACGCCAGGGGTGTCGGTGGGAATCAATGCGAGGCTGATGCCCAGGTCTTCTTCTTCACCCAGCAGGTGATCCGGGTCATGAGCCTTGAAGGCCAGGCCGAGCAAGGTCGCGACCGGGCCGAGGGTGATGTAGCGCTTCTCCCAGTTCAGGCGCAGGCCGAGGGTTTCCTTGCCTTCCCATTCGCCTTTGCAGATCACGCCGGTGTCGGGCATGGCGCCCGCATCGGAGCCGGCCAGCGGGCCGGTGAGGGCGAAGCACGGGATGTCGTCGCCACGGGCCAGGCGCGGCAGGTAGTGGTTGCGTTGTTCGTCGGTGCCGTAGTGCAGCAGCAGTTCGGCCGGGCCGAGGGAGTTGGGGACCATCACGGTGGAGGCCAGGTCACCGCTGCGGGTCGCGAGCTTCATGGCAACCTGGGAGTGGGCATAGGCGGAAAAGCCCTTGCCACCGTACTCCTTGGGAATGATCAGGGCGAAGAAGCCATGGGTCTTGATGTGTTCCCAGGCTTGCGGCGGCAGGTCCATGGCCTGGCCGATTTCCCAGTCGCTGACCATGGCGCAGAGTTCTTCGGTGGGGCCGTCGATGAACGCCTGCTCTTCCTCGGTCAATTGCGCCTTGGGGTAGGCTAGCAATTTGTCCCAGTCGGGGCGGCCACTGAACAGCTCGCCGTCCCACCACACGGTACCGGCATCAATCGCATCGCGCTCGGTCTCGGACATCGGCGGCAGCACTTTCTGGAACCAGCTGAACAGCGGCTTGGTGAAGTATTGGCGGCGCAGGTCAGGCAGCAACAAAGGCGCGGCCACCACGGCCAGGAGCACCCAGAAGATCAGCAGCAGCCAACCCGGTGCGTGGCTCCAGGCGCCCATCGCCAGCAGGTAGACGGCGACCACGCCCAGGGCGGGCAGGGGGGCAGTACGGCGGTGTGCCAGGTAGGCGATGCCGACCACCAGCACCAGTATCCACAACAACAGCATATTCAATCCTCCGTGAACCAGGGGCGAAACCACCAGGGAGCTTAGTCGGCATCCGAACAAGCCGGGTGATCAGGGTGTAACAAGGTGTACTGGGCAAGCCATCAGCCGGCGCCGGCATTTGGCCGAATCGTCGTTATCTCTCTGGCAGGCCTGGTGGTTAAACTCCAGGCTCCCCTCGGAGATCAAGCTCATGAATACGTACTTGAGTCCCAGCCGCTTCATCGATAGTGACCACCCTGTGGTGGTGGAGTTCGCCGAGAAACATCGCGGAACCCGCCCGGATTTAAGTGACCAGGCAGTCAGTCTTTACTACGCGGTGCGTGAGGCAATTCGCTACAACCCCTATACCTTCAGCCGTGACCCCGACACCTTGAGCGCCAGCTTCGCCCTGGCGGCCGGCGAAGGCTACTGCGTACCCAAAGCCACGTTGCTCGCCGCTTGCGCGCGCCACTGCGGCATTCCCGCACGCATTGGCCTAGCGGACGTGCGCAACCACCTGTCCACACCGCGGCTGCTCGCCCTGCTCAAAAGTGACGTGTTCGCCATGCACGGTTATACCGAGCTTTACCTGAACGGCCGCTGGGTCAAGGCCACTCCGGCGTTCAACCAACAACTGTGCGAGGTGTTCGACGTGCCGCCGTTGGAATTCGATGGGCTGCACGACAGCGTGTTCCACGCGTTCAATCGCCAGGGCCAGCGTTCTATGGAGTACGTGGTGGACCACGGGCAATTTGCTGACGTGCCCGAAGCATTTTTCTTCGGGCATATCCGCCAGTGCTACCCGCACCTGTTTGGCGATGATGCGCCGACCTTGCTCGGCGATATGCAGGGCGATTTAAGCCGCGGCTGAACCGGCGTATGCTGCTGCGTTCATCAAGCCATGTTCATCAACGATAAGGCGCGGTCATGCTGAAGATCTGGGGTCGTAAAAATTCATCAAACGTCAGGAAAGCACTGTGGTGCGCCGAGGAACTCGGCCTGGACTATGAAGCAATTGATGCGGGCGGGGCTTTTGGTGTGGTCGATACCCCGCAATACCGGGCCATGAACCCCAATGGCCGGGTACCGGTGATCGAAGATGGCGACTTTGTGCTGTGGGAATCCAACACCATCGTGCGTTACCTGTGCGCCAAGCAGGCATCGGACTTTTACCCCAGCGACTTGCAAGCCCGGGCCAACGCCGAAAAGTGGATGGACTGGACCACTTCCACGCTCGCCGATCCTTTCAAGGCGGTGTTCTGGGGCATCGTGCGCACCCCGGCTGACCAGCAAAACTGGGACAGTATCAATGCCGGGCGCCAAGCCTGTATCGATGCGCTCAAAACCGTGGACCAAGCTCTCGCCGAGCAACCCTACCTGTCCGGCCAGGCGTTCGGCATGGGCGATATCCCCTTGGGCTGCTTCATCTACGCCTGGTTCGAAATGCCCATCGAACGCCCTGCCATGCGCCATCTGGAGGGCTGGTACCAGCGCCTGCAGCAGCGCCCGGCCTACCGCAAGGCGGTGATGACCGCGTTGACTTAATACACACTATTAATACGGGTGACTGTACTTGTGCGGCATGGGCACGCACCATGCTCGCACTGCATCGCAGGTTGAACTACCTGCGGTGTGCCTTCATCTATTCTTTCTATTCCCTTCTTTGGTGCGTACTTCCATATGAGTTCCGCTCTGTCCATCCGGCAGCTAACCAAAACCTACGGCAACGGTTTCCAGGCCCTGAGTGGTATCGATCTGGACGTTGCCGAAGGTGACTTCTTCGCCTTGCTCGGCCCCAACGGTGCCGGCAAATCCACCACCATTGGCATTCTCTCCACCCTGGTCAACAAGACCAGCGGCACGGTGAATATCTTCGGGCATGACCTGGACAAATCCCCGGCGGCGCTCAAGCGCTCCATTGGTGTGGTGCCCCAGGAATTCAATTTCAACCAGTTCGAAAAGACCTTCGACATTGTCGTGACCCAGGCTGGCTACTACGGCATTCCGGCGAAAGTCGCCAAGGAACGCGCCGAGCAGTACCTCACCCAACTGGGCCTGTGGGACAAGCGTGACGTGCCTTCGCGCTCGCTGTCCGGTGGCATGAAGCGCCGCCTGATGATCGCCCGCGCCCTGGTGCATGAGCCGCGCCTGTTGATCCTCGACGAACCTACCGCCGGCGTGGACATCGAGCTGCGCCGCTCGATGTGGACCTTCCTCACCGAACTGAACGAGAAGGGCATCACCATCATCCTCACCACCCACTACCTGGAAGAGGCTGAGCAGTTGTGCCGCAACATCGGCATCATCGACCACGGCACCATTGTCGAGAACACCAGCATGCGCAACCTGCTGGGCCAGTTGCATGTGGAAACTTTCCTGCTCGACCTGAAGAACAACCTGTCGGTGGCGCCGCAGTTGCTCGGCTACCCAAGCCGGCTGGTGGACAGCCACACCCTGGAGGTGCAGGTGGATAAAGCCATGGGCATCACCGCGCTGTTCACCCAGTTGGCGACTCAGAACATCGAAGTGTTGAGCCTGCGTAATAAAACCAATCGCCTTGAGGAGTTGTTCGTGTCCCTGGTGGAGAAAAATCTGGCGAAGGTGGCGGTATGAGTTCCGAACTGCAACCCAACCTTGTCGCGCTGCAAACCATTGTCTATCGCGAAGTGAAGCGCTTTACCCGGATCTGGCCGCAGACCCTGCTGCCACCGGCGATCACCATGGTCCTGTACTTTGTGATCTTCGGTAACCTGATCGGCCGGCAGATCGGCGACATGGGTGGCTTCACCTACATGGAATACATTGTGCCGGGACTGATCATGATGTCGGTGATCACCAACTCCTACGGCAACGTGGTGTCGAGTTTCTTTGGCAGCAAGTTCCAGCGCTCCATCGAAGAGCTGATGGTCTCGCCGGTGTCACCGCACACCATCCTCATCGGCTACACCCTGGGCGGCGTGTTGCGTGGCCTGATGGTGGGAGTGATCGTGACGCTGCTGTCGCTGTTCTTTACCCACCTGCAGGTGCATCACCTTGGGGTCACTATTCTGGTGGTCGTGCTGACGGCGACGATCTTCTCGCTGCTGGGCTTTATCAACGCCGTGTTCGCACGCAACTTCGATGATATTTCCATCATTCCGACCTTCGTGCTCACGCCGCTGACCTACCTGGGCGGGGTGTTTTACTCCATCACCTTGCTGCCGCCGTTCTGGCAGACGGTGTCCCTGGCCAACCCGGTGCTGCACATGGTCAATGCCTTCCGCTACGGCATTCTGGGCGTGTCGGATATCAAGATCAGTGTGGCGATCACTTTCATGATCGTCGCCACCATCGTCTTGTATATCGGCTGCGCGCGGTTGCTGGTGAGTGGGCGTGGGATGCGTACCTAGCCGCTGACGGCACGCGGTACAAAATGTGGGAGCGGGCTTGCTCGCGAATGCGGTAGATCAGTTGCTGATGCATTGACTGACACGACGCCTTCGCGAGCAAGCCCGCTCCCACATTTGCTATGTGCAGGGCTTTAAGCCTTCAGTGCCAGCTCGATCAGGGCATGCAGTTCTTCTACCGCCAACGGTTGGGCCGAAAACAGAATACGAAATACCGTCGGTGCGGCGAGCAGGTTGATCAGATGGTCAACGCTCGGCGGCTGTTCCTGCGGATAGCGATCAACAATCACCTGCAACTGCCCACTCAGGATGCTCACGCAATACCCTGGCGTAGGGCTGCTTTGCACGTCGCGCATCATGTTGCGGCCTACGTCCGAACTCATCTCATCCAGGTATTGCTCGGCCCAGGCTTGCAGGTCGCCACGCAGGCTACCGGTGTTGGCCGGTTCGGTATCGGGGCGCATTCGGGCGAGGGCGACGTCGGCGAGCAGTACTGACAGATCGCCCCAGCGCCGGTAAATGGTCGACGGCGTGACGCCAGCACATGCGGCAATCATCGGCACGGTGACGCTGGAACGCTCATGGGCTTCCAGCAATTCGCGCACCGCTCTGTGGACGGATTCTTGTACCCGGGCACTACGGCCCCCCGGGCGGAGGCCTTCTTTGATCGCCATGGGCAAGACCTTAACACAAAGAATTTGCTTTAAGCGCCAGCGAATAGCACACTGCACAAAAGCAAAATATTAGCTTTAGCGGAGCGTGCCCATGTCCAGTGTCATCTCTCAGCGGTCCAGCCTGGCGTTTCTGGTGATCACGGTGCTGACCTTTCTCGCCGCCTCCAGCGCGCCGACGCCGTTGTACCAGGTGTATCAAGACCACCTGCATTTTTCGGCGGCCATGCTCACGGCCATCTTTGGTGTCTATGCCGTGAGCCTGCTGGCGGCGCTGCTGACGGTGGGGTCGCTCTCGGATTACCTGGGGCGCAAGCCGGTGATCTTCGCCGCGCTGCTGCTCAATAGTGTGGCGATGCTGCTGTTTATCGTTGCTGACAGCACCGCCTGCCTGCTGGCCGCCCGCGCGTTGCAGGGCTTCGCGACTGGCACTGCCACAGCGGTATTGAGTGCGACGCTGCTCGATACCGACCGTGTCCGCGGCCCGATGCTCAACAGCCTCGCACCGATGCTCGGCATGGCCAGTGGTGGCCTGGGCAGCGGGCTGCTGGTGGAGTTCGCGCCGTGGCCAACCCAATTGATCTATTACACCCTGCTGGGCTTGATGGTGTTGCAGGCTCTTTATGTCTGGCGCCTGCCTGAAACGGTCAGCCGCATACCAGGCGCCTTGAAGTCCCTGGCGCCAACTCTGCATGTGCCACCGCAGGCGCGCCGCGCCTTGTGGCTGGCGATGCCATTGAATGTGGCCGTGTGGGCGCTGGGTGGGTTCTTTTCCTCGTTGGCGCCGTCGTTGGTGCGTGTCGCCACGGGGTCGACCTCGCACTTGATCGGCGGCGGGCTGGTGGCGGTGGTGACCTTGAGCGGCGCGGTGATGATCTACAGCCTGCGCAACCACGCGGCTGACAGGGTCATGCGCCTGTCGGCTGCACTGCTGGCCGTGGGCGTGGGGTTGCTGCTGGTTGCCGTAAGCACCGCCAGCCTGTGGCTGTTCTTTGTCGCCAGCGTGATCGCAGGCCTGGGTTTCGGCGGCGGCTTCATGGGCAGTGTGCGCAGTATCGTGGGCCTGGCGTTGCCCCATGAGCGGGCGGGCCTGATGTCGGCGTTCTATGTATTGAGCTACCTGGCGTTCTGCGTGCCGGCGCTGTTGGCGGGTAACCTGAGCCGTGTGTTTGGACTGATCGTGACCACGGACGGCTACGGTGCGGTGCTTATCTTGCTGTCTCTGGGGGCCCTTGGTGGGTTGTTGTGGCGGGACTCGGCGCAGGCTAGGGCGAGGGCATGATCGTGGTTAATATAGATAAAACAGATAACAGTTAGAGATATTACCCGTTATATAGATATTCGATCAGGTTCTATCATGGCCTCAACCTCATATGAGGAAGAGGATTAACCCATGACCTGCTCGACCACTCACCGCTACAAACCCTTCAGTCACCTGGCCCGTCCCCGGGAAGTGATTCGCCAGTTCACCCCGAACTGGTTTGCCGCGACCATGGGCACCGGTGTGCTGGCGCTGGCCTTGGCCCAGCTGCCAGTCAACCTGCCCGGCTTGCACGCTGTCGCCGAAGGCCTGTGGCTGTTCACCATTGGCCTGTTTGTGCTGTTCAGCGTGCTGTATGCCGCCCGCTGGGTGATGTTTTTCCACGAGGCGCGACGCATCTTCGGGCACTCCACCGTCTCGATGTTTTTCGGCACCATCCCCATGGGGCTGGCGACCATTCTTAATGGCTTGCTGCTGTTCGGCCTGCCGCGCTGGGGCGGTGATGTGATCCCGTTGGCCCAAGCCTTGTGGTGGCTGGACGTCGCCATGTCCCTGGCCTGCGGCGTACTGATCCCGTTCATGATGTTCACCCGCCAAGAGCACAGCATCGACCAGATGACCGCCGTCTGGCTGTTGCCCGTGGTGGCTGCCGAAGTGGCAGCGGCCAGCGGCGGCTTGCTCGCGCCGCACTTGGCCGATGCCCATTCGCAGTTGGTGATGTTGGTGACCAGCTACGTGCTGTGGGCGTTTTCCCTGCCGGTAGCGTTCAGCATCCTGACCATCCTGATGCTGCGCATGGCCTTGCATAAGTTGCCTCACGCCAACATGGCAGCGTCGAGCTGGTTGGCGCTGGGCCCGATCGGTACCGGTGCCCTGGGCATGTTGCTGCTCGGTACGGATGCCCCTGGGATCTTCGCCGCCAATGGCCTGGCCAGTGTCGGTGAAATGGCCCATGGCCTGGGCGTGATTGCGGGCATCACCCTGTGGGGCTTCGGCTTGTGGTGGATGTTGATTGCGGTGTTGATCACCCTGCGTTACCTGCGCGCCGGTATCCCGTTCAACCTGGGCTGGTGGGGTTTCACCTTCCCATTGGGGGTTTACGCCTTGGCCACGCTTAAATTGGCGAGCCTGTTGCAGTTGGCGTTTTTCAGTGTGTTTGGCAGTGTGCTGGTGGTTGCGCTGGCGCTGATGTGGTTGATCGTGGCCAAGCGCACCGTGCAGGGCGCTTATAAAGGCGAGCTTTTTGTTTCGCCTTGTATTGCCGGGCTAGCGAATAAGTAAGCAGGATTAGGTAAAGTCGTGGCCTGATAAATAAAGGCCACGCAGGAACACGGACGACGATGAGCCATCCTTCCCAATTCACCTTGCTGCGCACGCGGCGCTTCTTGCCGTTTTTCATTACCCAGTTGCTGGGCGCGTTCAACGACAACATCTTCAAGCAGTCGCTGATCCTGGCCATCCTTTACAAGCTCACCATCGAGGGCGACCGCTCCATCTGGGTCAACCTGTGTGCCTTGTTGTTTATCCTGCCGTTCTTCCTGTTCTCGGCGTTGGCCGGGCAGTTTGGCGAGAAATTCAACAAGGACGCATTGATTCGTGCGATCAAGATCGGCGAGATCGTGATCATGGCCGTCGGCGCGGCGGGCTTCCTGACCAATCATCTTGAATTGATGCTGTTGGCGCTGTTTGCCATGGGCACGCACTCGGCGCTGTTCGGCCCGGTGAAGTACTCGATCATGCCCCAGGCCTTGCACGACGATGAGTTGGTCGGCGGTAACGGCCTGGTGGAGATGGGCACGTTCCTGGCGATTCTCGCCGGCACTATCGGTGCCGGGATCATGATGTCTTCCACCCATTACGCGCCGGTGGTGGCGGTGGCGATTGTGGCCGTGGCGGTGCTGGGCTACCTGGCCAGCCGCAGCATCCCGCGCGCAGCGGCTTCGACACCGCAACTGCGCCTGGACTGGAATATCTTCACTCAGTCGTGGGCGACGTTGCGCATGGGCCTGGGGCAGACGCCGGCAGTGTCGCGCTCCATTGTCGGCAACTCGTGGTTCTGGTTTGTCGGTGCGATCTATCTCACGCAAATCCCGGCGTACGCCAAGGAGTGGTTGTACGGCGACGAAACCGTGGTGACCTTGATCCTAACGGTGTTCTCGGTGGGCATCGCCCTGGGCTCGATGCTGTGCGAAAAGCTCTCCGGGCGTAAGGTAGAAATCGGCCTGGTGCCGTTTGGTTCGTTTGGCCTGACCGTGTTCGGCCTGCTGTTGTGGTGGCACTCCGGCGGCTTCCCGCAGAACGTGCAACCCAACGATTGGCTCGCGGTGCTCAGCTACGGCCAGGCGTGGTGGGTGCTGCTCGATATCCTCGGCCTGGGTGTGTTCGGCGGCTTTTACATCGTGCCGCTGTATGCGCTGATCCAGTCGCGCACCGCCGAGAACGAACGGGCGCGGGTGATTGCGGCCAACAACATTCTCAATGCACTGTTCATGGTGGTCTCGGCCATC
The DNA here is from genome assembly GCF_036346515.1 of Pseudomonas sp. AM4(2022). Lineage (NCBI taxonomy): Bacteria > Pseudomonadati > Pseudomonadota > Gammaproteobacteria > Pseudomonadales > Pseudomonadaceae > Pseudomonas > Pseudomonas sp. AM4(2022). Next base: position 29,235 of record NZ_JAOTNW010000016.1, on the reverse strand, counting down.
GTTTCGATCCTGCTGTTGAGCGTGGCCAAGCTGTCGATTCCCGAGCTGTTCCTGGTGGTGTCGCTGCTCAACATCGCGGTTAACACTTACATCTTCAAAATCGTCCCCGAGTTCACCATGCGCTTCATGATCTGGCTGCTCAGCCATTCCATGTACCGCGTGGAGCATCGCAACCTGCAAGCCATTCCGGATGAAGGCGCGGCGTTACTGGTGTGCAACCATGTGTCGTTTGTCGATGCGCTGTTGATTGGCGGCGCAGTACGTCGGCCGATTCGCTTTGTCATGTACTACAAGATCTACCGCTTGCCGGTGCTCAATTTTATCTTCCGCACCGCCGGGGCGATTCCGATTGCCGGGCGCCATGAAGACATCCAGATCTACGAACAGGCGTTCGCGCGCATTGCCCAGTACCTCAAGGATGGCGAGTTGGTGTGCATCTTCCCGGAAGGCAAGCTGACAGCCGATGGCGAGATGAATGAGTTCCGGGGTGGGGTAACGCGTATCCTGGAGGAGACGCCGGTGCCGGTGATCCCGATGGCATTGCAGGGGTTGTGGGGGAGTTTCTTCAGCCGCGATCCGAACAAGGGCTTCTTCCATCGGATCTGGTCGCGGGTAGTGTTGGTGGCTGGGGAGCCGATTGCTGTGGAGGCGGCAACGCCGGTGCAGTTGCAGGCTGTGGTGGGTGGTTTACGCGGGAGTGTCAGGTAGCTTGTCGTTGTTTGTCAGGGCCTCATCGCAGGCAAGCCAGCTCCCACATTTGATTGTATTCACAATTCAAAAGGTGGGAGCTGGCTTGCCTGCGATAGCGGTAGTGGCTTAAGTGGAAACCTTGAGCCCAATGAGTCCACAAATAATCAACGCCACACTGGCCAACCGAAACAACGCCATGGACTCCCCAAACAGGATAATCCCGGCAATTACGGTGCCCACGGCGCCCACGCCGGTCCAGATGGCATAGGCGGTGCCCAGCGGCAGCTCCTTCATGGCCAGCCCCAGCAACCCAAGGCTGACCGCCATGGCGGCAATCGTCAGGGCGGTGGGCAGCGGCTTGCTGAACCCGTCGGTGTACTTCAGGCCGACGGCCCAGCCCACTTCAAACAACCCGGCAAAAAACAGAATGATCCAGGACATGATGACCTCGCTTCTATCAAAGTGGGGTCGTCCCCGGGTAACCGCTTGATAGCGTCGCGAGGTCGTCCTCGCGTAGTTCGCTAGAGTGCCGAAATTAAATCAGGTGATCAAGTTTACGGCGCGGCTTGCAGCGCACGGCTGTTTTGTGCTCGCTCATGCGACGTCAATGGCTGCCCCTTTTAAATTGAGGGGTTTGGGAGAAGTCGCCGGTGTGCAGGTTGAGTTCTACGTTTTAGCGCAGGAGTCAGGAAGTTTTCGCCCAATGGCAAGGAACGGCCTCCACCAGTAACACCACAAAAGATTCGTAAGTCCGAGTGTTAATTGGAGGTACACAATGGAAACTTCTTCTGTTGCAGCATCACCCGGTTCGCGATCTTACGAAAATGAAAATAACAACGAAAGTCATCGCCAGGCGGCTGATCCTGCCAGGCAGGAAGCACGCGCTGCTCCAAACACGGCGAATGTGCAGTTGATGTTTAACAACGCAAATGATGCTCCCCCGGTAGAGTTCAGTTCTGCCCGGGCGGGACCGATTACCTATGGTGAAAACACCAGCGGCGATAACGAGTCTCAGCGGCAGGCGAGGCAAGCTGCTGCGTCGCAGGACGAACCGTACTACCGGTATGGTCCTAGTCGAGAGGAAGTCAAGGCTGCTGCCCGTGGTCAGCAAGGACAAATAAATTTTGGCGGGCAAGAGCCTGTTCGCATCAGTACGGACCATTATGAAGATGACAATGTCACCATTGAGCGCGGCTCCGCCAATGACGCTGATGATCCTTCAAAGCAAAGTGAGCATGTTCTGTTATCTACCGGTGATGGCGACGACAGAGTCCATGTTGAAAGAGGCAGAGATGGAGGGCTTGTTGCGCACGTTAATGGACAGTCGTACCACCTGCCTTTCCAAAATTACTCTGCTGATCAACAGCGTCTTTACATTGATACCGCGGGTGGGCGCGATGGCGTCAGTCTCGACTATGGGGGGCGTGAGCAAACCTTTGTCAATCTCGGCGCGGGTAACGATATCTTCTATGGCGGGGCAGGCCGGACAAATGTATTTGGTGGAGACGGTTCTGACATCATCAACCTGGGCAGCGGTGATAGCTATGCAGAGGGAAATGATGGCAATGACTTCATCACCGGCGGTACTGGCAATACGGTGATATATGGTGGCAAGGGGAGTGATGAGCTGCGTGCGGGCGGTGGTCCGGATGCAAAAATCAGCTACGTGGACGGAGGACAGGGTAACGATTTAATTTATGGCGGCAGAGGGCGCAATATATTGCATGGCGGGGGCGGTGACGACATCATTTATGGTGGTGACCGCAATGTTATATACACGGGACGAGGGCAGGACACCGTCACGACTTATAACCCATCCGATATCGTATATGGGCAACGCGGGGTGGATAATTTTAATGGCGTGCGTTCACCTGCAAACGTTCGTCATTTAGACGCTTCGAGTAACGGTAGCAGCATCAAGATCGAGGGGAGCGAAGATTTCATCCAAAATATGGAAGACAACCTGGAGTTTCTGCGCAGCTCACCCACCGGGCAGGGGATGCTGGCAGAAATCGATTCCCTTGCCGCGCCGATTACCCTTCGAGAGGGAGTGGATGGAAGCTCCTACCATCATCGCGATCCAGATAGCCCTCCCTCGCCTCAAGACGCCAATCGTCTCGAAAATGACCCCGCGTACGGCTTTATATCAAACGGTGTCCGAGGGGCGCCTGCGACTAATCCCGTGCTGATTCATGAGCGAAGTTTCATCACTCCCGGACACGGGCGCCCCCCTGCCGTGATTCTCTTTCACGAGCTTAGTCATGCGGTCAACGGCGGTCAGGGTACCTTTCTACCGGGCTATACGTTTGTAGGCCATCCTGATCCGGACTTTGCCTGGGAGAGAAACCTGGAACGCCAGGCCGTTGGACTTCCTACCAGTCATCAGCCTTTTCAGTTTCTGGGTCGTAACTTTTCGGCCTCCACCTACAACCCATGGCCGTATAACGAAAACGCTCTGCTGGCGGAGTTGAATTTGCCTCCACGTCAAAGATACTTCGACTAAGGCATTAATACAGCGCTCAGAGGTGTTGAAGCATAGGTGCAAGCAAGGCCCTGCACTTGCTTGCGCCACGTTCGCTATAGGTAGGGCAATCTCTTGGTGTGTCGCGAGGTCATCCCCGCGAAGTTCTCTGGAGAGCTGAAGTTACGCGGCGTCTGATGCGCGGCGGTCTTCCTTCTCGCTCATGCGACGGAAGTAGGTAGAAAGCAATGCGCCGGAAATATTGTGCCAGACGCTGAACAACGCGCTGGGTACCGCCGCCAACGGCGAAAAGTGTGCACTGGCCAGCGCGGCACCCAGCCCGGAGTTCTGCATACCGACTTCCAGCGCCAGCGACTTGCGTTGCGCCAAGGGCAACTTGAACAGGCGCCCGGTGAAGTAGCCCAGCAGGTAACCGAAGCTGTTGTGCAACATCACCACCGCCATGATCAGCAGGCCCGACTCGGCAATCTTGCCTTGGCTTGCGGCAACCACGGCCGCGACGATGATCACAATGCTGATCACCGACACCAGTGGCAGCACGTCCACCGCATGCCTTACCCGATCACCGAGCAAGCGCTGCGCGACCACGCCCAGTACGATGGGTAGCAGCACCACTTGCAGGATCGACCAGAACAGCTCCATGAACGACACCGGCAGCCAGGCCGAGGCCAGCAGCCAGATCAATGCTGGTGTGAGCAGCGGAGCGAGGAGGGTGGTGACCGCGGCAATCGCCACCGATAACGCCAGGTCACCCCGGGCCAGCCAGGTCATGACGTTGGACGACGTGCCACTTGGGCAACAGCCGACCAGGATCACGCCGACGGCAATTTCCGCCGGTAAATGGAACGCCTGGCACAGCAACCATGCCACGCCCGGCATGATCACGAAATGCGCGACCACGCCCAGGGCCACGCGCCACGGGTGGCGAGCGACTTCGGCGAAGTCTTCCAGTTTCAAGGTCAACCCCATGCCGAACATCACCAGGCCCAGCAGTGGGACGATGGCGCTTTTCAGGCCGATGAACCAGCTGGGTTGGAGAAAGGCGACAACGGCAAAGATCAACACCCAGTAGGCAAAGGTGTTGCCGACGAAGCGGCTCAAGGCGGCGAGTGCGCGCATGGGGATGTCCTTGTTATTAGATTCTGAAGGTGTGAATGCAATCAAATGTGGGAGCGGGCTTGCTCGCGAAAGCGGTGAATCAGTCATCAGATATACTGACTGATACATTGCTTTCGCGAGCAAGCCCGCTCCCACATTTGGATCTTCACATGGTTTAGATGCCCTGTGGTGTCTCTTCGCCGCCCAGTGCCTCAACCAATGCCGGCAGGAAATCGCCGAAGGTCAGCATCATCAAGGTAAAGCTGGCATCCAGTTGGCCCAGGGCTTCATCACCGCCGTCCTGTTCCGCCTGGTCTTGCAGCAGGTCTTCGAACTTCAGGCGCTTGACGGTCATCTTGTCGTCGAGCATGAAGGACAACTTGTCCTGCCACGCCAGGGACAGTTGGGTCACGACCTTGCCGGTGGTCAGGTGCAGTTGGATCTCTTCGCCGGTCAGGTCCTGGCGCTTGCAGCGCACGATGCCGCCGTCTTCGTGGGTGTCGCGCAGTTCGCATTCGTCGAGGACGAAGAAGTCATCGGCCGGTTTCTGAGTGGTGACCCAGTCGGTCATGATTGCAGTCGGGGCGGTTTTTACCGTCAGCGGGCGGACGGGCAGGGTGCCGATCACTTCGCGCAGGGTCGACAGCAGGTCTTCGGCGCGCTTGGGGCTGGCCGAGTTGACCAGGATCAGGCCCTGTTTCGGCGCGATCGCAGCGAAGGTCGATGAGCGACGGATAAAGGCGCGCGGCAGGAAGGCCTGGATGATTTCATCCTTGATCTGGTCGCGCTCCTTCTTATAGACCTTACGCATCTGCTCGGCTTCGATCTCTTCGACTTTCTCTTTAAGTGCATCACGCACCACGCTACCCGGCAGGATGCGTTCTTCCTTGCGGGCGGCGATCAGCAGGAAATCTCCACTGACGTGAACCAGGGGAGCGTCTTCACCTTTACCGAAAGGCGCGACGAAACCGTAAGTGGTCAACTCCTGGCTTGCACAAGGGCGCGCCAGTTTGGTGGCCATGGCCGCTTCCAACGCCTCGGCATCAACAGGCAGATCTTGGGTCAGGCGATAGATAAGCAGGTTCTTGAACCACATGGGGTGAGTCTCTCCTCTATACAAAGGGGGGCATTATTCTCTTGATCACGCCGCAGGCCAACCCTGCCTAAGCCATTGGAAGGGCTGAAAAAAAAGATTTAAGAAAGTGCTTGCCAGACTTAGGGTCGCTCCGTAGAATGCGCGCCACACCGAAACGAAGGGTGATTAGCTCAGCTGGGAGAGCATCTGCCTTACAAGCAGAGGGTCGGCGGTTCGATCCCGTCATCACCCACCATTCGCTTCATGTGTTACGCGCAGCGGTAGTTCAGTCGGTTAGAATACCGGCCTGTCACGCCGGGGGTCGCGGGTTCGAGTCCCGTCCGCTGCGCCATATTCGGTTACCTGGAATGCTGAACGCCAGGTAGCCAAAGAAAACCCGCTCATTGAGCGGGTTTTTTTCTGTCCGAAATATGGCAAAAAATCGTGTACTAAACTTTTTTTAAATAAATTGCATTTAAATCAAGACATTACGGTTTTTTGGTGTATGATGCGCTCACACCGAAACGAAGGGTGATTAGCTCAGCTGGGAGAGCATCTGCCTTACAAGCAGAGGGTCGGCGGTTCGATCCCGTCATCACCCACCATTCGCTTCAAGTGTTACGCGCAGCGGTAGTTCAGTCGGTTAGAATACCGGCCTGTCACGCCGGGGGTCGCGGGTTCGAGTCCCGTCCGCTGCGCCATATTCGGTCACCTGGAACACTGAACGCCAGGTAGCCACAAGAAACCCGCTCATTGAGCGGGTTTTTTTTCGCCTGCGATTTAACGCACCTTACGGTGCATTGCGGCTGTGGCGGTAATCGCTGACGGCTTCGTACACCGCTTTGCGCAGCCGGTTGATGCCGCCGATGGGGCGGTGGGCTTCCAGCCCGAACCAGGGGTTGAACGACTGGTTATCGCACGCCAGGTTCTGCGCCGGCGTGTCGAAGTCCTGGGCGGGAATCCTGACCTTGGCCACGGTTTCATACGGCGCGTCGCTTTCCTTCCATTCGATGCTGGTGTCTTCGATGGGCATGAACGCCTGCGGGTTTTGCCGCTGGATCTGCAGCACAAAACACGCGTCTACGCGGTCGGTGGACAGTTGCTGGTTGAGGGCGCTGCGCAAGAAGTTGGGCAGGTCCTGGTTCTGTTTGGGCAGCACATAATCCGGGCAACTTTGCGGGTCGGGCGCGACGCGAAACTTGGCGTTGGCCGCGCCAAACTTATAAGGCGACACTGAAAAGTAAGTCGTCTGCGTCGGGCTGGCCGGTGCGGGCGCCAGGGTTGCCAGGGCGATAAACAGGTGACGCACTTGCCAGCTGCGCGGGTCGAGCTTGGGAAAGAACGCCAGGACCTTCTTGCCATCCGCTTGCGCACCGATGTTCTGCGCGTATTCCGCGACATCGCTGACAAAGAAGTTCGGGTGGCTGAACATCACGAAATCCTGCTCGGTGCGCGCTTGCTGGTCGGCCATCAGTTGCTTGCCCGGCACGTCCAGCAGCTTGATCGCCATGCCGCGGGCATCGCGGATGCTGTCGAATTGCGGATAGGCATTGCCGTTGGATAGGCGCATCGTCGCCTGCCAGGTCTTGCCCGGCTCGGCGAAAACACCCTGGCGCAAGGCCGGGTCGAGATCCGCCAGAACGCTGACCTCGGCTTTCACGCACCCATGGGCCTTGGCATGGGCATCGCGCAGGTAGCGAGTGCCTTCGCGATGCTGGTCAACGATGCGCACGGCGGTCTGGATGATGCCTTGGGTCATCGCCGCTTCACCCGGCGGGATCTGTTCCTTCACCGACACCGGGCCCCTGTGCTGCCAGGCAAACCAGGCCATGGCCAGCACCCACCCCAGCAGGCCCAGGCCCAGCAGCCACAACAGGGTTTTGCCAACAAAGGCGCCAAGGCGCAGCCAGAGACGAGCAAGCATGGAGCGGTCCTTGTTTTGCGATCGGATAATCATGGCAGTTGTTGCTCCAGCGGGCCGCCCAGCACCTTGAGGTATTCGAGCAGCGCCCAGCGTTCCTGCGGCAGCAAGCCGCGGCCGATCACGCCATTGCCACGTTCGCCGGCACGGAATTCGTGGCCGCTGTTGTGGTTGCCGGTGATTCGGGTATCGAACACGAAGGCATTCTTGAAGGCGATGGTCTCAAACCCCAGGTGACGCGGGTCGTAGTTGAAGGTGCCTTTATAGAAGGTGGTGCTGCGTTCGTCCTGGGGCGAGAGCAGTTGGTAGATCGTCGGCACCGAACCATTGTGCAGGAACGGTGGGGTGGCCCATACGCCTGCCAGTGGCCGCGCCTTATAGGCACGCAACTCGCGCACGCCGATGGGCAGGCCGAACCCGTCCAGGCCTGGGCGCTCGGCCGTGGTAACGCCGGCCGCACGGTAGGCATGCTCTTCGACGAAGGCCGTGACATAGGCCAGGCCTTGGGCCACCGACATTTTCTTCAGGTCCAGCGGCGCGGTGGGGGTGGGGTGCAGTTCGACATTGAGCCGGGCCAGTTCGGCCGGGTCCCATTGCAGCGCGCTGAGGTCATAGCGTTGATCGGCAATGTTGTTGGCCGTGCCGGGGTCGGTGCCGATGTAGTCCACCGGCAGCATTTTCAACTGCTGCACCGGGCGGCCGTTTTCTTGGGTGACGGTGGGTAGGTGGCAGCCGGCGCAGTTCTCGGCAAAGAGTGCACGGCCCTGGGCGGCGAGGGGTTTGTCGATGGCACCGAACAAGTCTTGCGGCCAGGTCGGCGGCTTGAGGCGTTGCAGGGTTTCTTCGATCAGGTGCAGGTCGCGCACCCGTACGCTGGACGGGTAGCGGGCCTCACCCTTGAGCGGTTGCCCGGCAGCGTCGAAAAACGCCAGGGTCGCGCCTACGCCAAGGGCTTCGCCGATATTGCGCGCCATGGGCTGCTGGGCCGAGCCATTCCACTGCACCCAGTCGAAGGTCCAGATATCCCACAGTTGCGGGTAGTCCACCGGCGCATTGGCGACGCGATAATTGTCTGGGGAAATAGCGTCGCCAAAACTGGCGTTGGCGATGCGCCCAAAGGCGTCAGTACGGCCCGGGCCTTCTTCGGTGGGATAAAGGCCGCGGTGGGTGTCATTCCAGGCGACTTTAAGGAACTGGTTCAGCGATTGCTTGAAGTCCTTGCGCAGTTGATCGCGCTGGGCGTCGTACTGATCCCCCAGGACCTTGTGGGCAAAGCGCTCGAACTTCCACGGGTTGTAATAGGTAGCGGCCAGGCTGGCGACCAGAGCCTGGCCGAAACTGCCGCCGCGCAACGTGGGAACGCTGGAGGGCAGTACGTGTTGCGCCGAGCCACCGTCGATGCGCAGGGCCTGGCCCTTGAAGTGCAATTCGCCGGTGTGGCAGGCCGCACAGGTGATATCCAGGTACTGAGCCTTGCTGTCGGCGTTCTGGTGCCGGGCGAAACCTACCGGCAGGTTGCCAGGGTTTTGCGCGGTGGGTACCTGCTTGGGGTCGACCAGGAAGCCAAAGCGCGCCAGGTACTCCGGCGCGGCAAAGCGTTGCTCGGAAAACGGCAGTTCCAGGGCGGTGAACCAGTCGTAGTGCAGGCCTTTTACTTGGGTACCCTGGGGCGTGAAGTAGTAGGTCTGGCGGTCGTCGGCACTCCATTGCTCCTGGTAGTGCACCTGCTTTACTGGCACGTAGTCCGGCAGCTTGGGGTTGAGGGTGTAGTAGAGCACCACGGCCAGAATCAGGCCCAGTGCGATCAGTATCAGGAATAAAACACGGGAAAAAATGCGCAAGATAACTATCCTTGTCGAATTGTCGCGTTGTTATGCCACTGCGCCACAGGTGCGGCAAGTAGCAATTAGCCCGCTATCAGGCGGTCCCGCGATCCGTCGCGGGGCCCCATGATAAATGGAAATGCTTTTAAACACGTGAACTTATCAGAAGTTTCCTGCTCACATGCCGGTAGCCATTGGTCGTGGCCGCCTGATAAGCTCGCGACTTTATTCGAATGCCCTTATGGCGCATGAACAAGGAAATAGCATGAAACAGCATCGGTTGGCGGCGGCGGTGGCCCTGGTTAGCCTGGTACTTGCGGGTTGTGATTCGCAGACCAGCGTAGAGCTGAAAACCCCGGCGCAGAAAGCTTCCTACGGCATCGGCCTGAACATGGGCAAGAGCCTTGCCCAAGAAGGCATGGACGACCTGGACTCCAAAGCTGTTGCCCAGGGCATCGAAGATGCCGTCGGCAAGAAAGAGCAGAAGCTCAAGGACGATGAGCTGGTTGAAGCGTTTGCCGCACTGCAAAAGCGTGCTGAAGAACGCATGACCAAAATGAGCGAAGAGTCGGCAGCCGCTGGCAAGAAATTCCTCGAAGACAACGCCAAGAAAGACGGTGTCGTCACCACCGCTTCCGGCCTGCAGTACAAGATCGTGAAGAAGGCCGACGGCGCCCAGCCTAAGCCAACCGACGTGGTGACTGTTCACTACACCGGCAAGCTCACCAACGGCACCACCTTTGACAGCTCCGTAGATCGCGGTAGCCCGATCGACCTGCCGGTCAGCGGCGTGATCCCGGGTTGGGTCGAAGGCCTGCAACTGATGCACGTGGGCGAGAAGGTCGAGCTGTACATCCCGTCCGACCTGGCCTACGGCGCCCAGAGCCCGAGCCCGGCGATCCCGGCCAACTCCGTGCTGGTATTCGACCTGGAACTGCTGGCCATCAAGGACCCAGCCAAGGCAGAAGCGGCTGACGCGCCTGCTGCACCAGCCGCCAAGAAGTAATAGGCGCCTGAACACACAACGCCCCGTCTCGACGGGGCGTTGTTGTTTTCGGGCACACCCGGCCTAGGCGAGGTGCCGAGTGGCGGGGCAAGAGCGCTTTGGTTACTTTCGCGCTTTTCGAACGTGATCCGCCGTGAGGCCGCCTTCGCGAGCAAGCCCGCTCCCACATTTGGAGCCCGGGGCATCAGGTAGAGAAGCGTTGGCTCGCAGGCCGCCGCGGGAGCAAGCTCCCTCGCCACAGGGGGCAGCTTCGTACCGGAGTCGTACAGATACTTATGACTTTCGCAAGCCAGGCAACCCCTGCATTGAAGCCTCTGCAAATCCAAACGAACGTCCGCAACCGGACACAGTCTGATATAAGACTCGAGCACGGGTAGCCGCACATACATGCCAAGTCAATGAATTCTTGGGTTTTTTTTATGTGCGCAAAAAACGCCCGATCTGACTGTAGGCCTTGTAGTCCGTGGCTTTCAGCCGATAAAACAGGCTCTGTTCACAAGGTTATCCACAATTTGTGTGGATAACCTTTTATATCGCCTGGAACTGGAGTGCCCTATGAAACCACCGTTCAATTTCACCCGTTTCCTGCCTATGGCTGCACGCTTGCTTGGTCGCGGGCGCTTGCCAACCTTGTTGTTTGCCGTAGCAGCCAAAGGCTCAAGCCAGGGCAATCGGCTAGGCCAGCTCAAGGATGATCTCAAATTGCTTCAGGCCCTGTGCCTGGCTTACTGGCGTGGCGAATACCGTGCCATCAGCCCGAAGGCGCTGATCTCGGTGGTGGCGGGGCTGATGTACTTTCTCAGCCCGATTGATGCGATTCCGGACTTTCTCCCCATGTTCGGCATGCTCGACGACATCGCCGTGCTGTCATGGGTCATGAAGACCTTGAGCGGCGAACTGAGCGCTTTTCGTGTGTGGCGCGATGCGCAACGCCCGGAAAAACTCGCAGTGGTTGAGCGCCTGCCAGCGACGCCTGAACTGCTGGCCCGGGAAAACCCGCAAAAAAACTAATGATGCCGGGTATCCCCCGGCGACCTTCGTGGCTGTTAGGATTACACTTCTAAGGAAAGAACTTACTTAGTAAGTGTTTTTATCCTACGGGGCAGTCATGGATATTCAGATCATTTCACGCGATGGCGCACCCGAATATGCGGTGTTGCCATGGGACCAGTATCAGGCGCTGCTAAAAGCCGCCGGTCAGCAGCAATCTACACCCGCTTCTTCCTCTGCCGCCTCTATCGCCATCGATCAGGACCTGCACCCGCTCGCAGCCCTGCGCGGCCTGCGTGAAGCCAAGGGGCTGGCTATCGAGACCCTGGCACGCACAGTGGGGATCAGCCCCTCGTACCTTGGTTTGATTGAAAGTGGTGAACGCCAGCCGGATGCCGCCATTCGCCGCAGCCTGGCTTGGGAATTGGGCGTAGCAGGTTGGAGGGATGAGTCTTGAGCCTACGTATTAGCCGTCAACATTGGGATGGGTTGCTCAACGAACTGGATCAGGCGCGGCGCCAGCGGCATTTGCTCACGTACCGTGCGCTGCTTGAGCGTCTGCAATTCCCCACGCCGGCGATGCAGACCCTGGCGGCGGCCCTGGAGCACCTGGCGGCGCTGGATGCCAAGGCGGAGCAACCGCTACGCAGTTCCTTGGTGATCAGCCAGGGGGCCAGCCGCCTGCCGCGCACCGGTTTTTTTGAGTGTGTTGAGCGCCTGGGGCGGTTCAGCGGGCCTTCCGATGGCGTGGCCGCCGCGTCCTGGCATGCATCCGAAGTGGTGCGGGTGTTCGAGTACGAGTACCCGGAGTCTGCCGAGGCCTAAAGCGCCTGGGCGCAGGTGTCCAGGCTGTCGATCACGTGGATGCTGTAGCCCGCAACATCCTTGGCATGGTGCTTGGCTTGTGAGGCCAGCTCTGCCAACTGGCTGGCATCGAGTTGTGCGCAGGCCTGTGGATACAAGTGCACTACACCAATGGACAACGACAGCAACGCAAATTCCTGGCGCGCGCCCTGGCGATTGAGCGCCACGAAGCACCCAGCCTCCAGGTGTTCGGCGCGGTAGAAGCGCCGGCATTGGGTGTGGAAATCGTCCAGCAGTTGGTTGAGCCGCTTGCGCCAGTCCTGCGGGCCCAGCACCAGCAGAAAGTCATCGCCGCCAATGTGCCCGACAAAGTCGCGGCTGGGGTCTACCCGGTCATTGAGGCACTGCGCCAGGCATAGCAGCACTTCATCCCCGCGCCCGTAGCCGTAGATATCGTTGAACGGTTTGAAACTGTCGATATCCACATAGCAGATCACCGACTCGCGCTGTTGCTGCAGCAACCGGGTGAGGCACTGCTGGATCGGCACATTGCCAGGCAGCAAGGTCAGCGGGTTGGCGTAGCGGGCCTGCTGGATTTTCAGCTCCGTGATCAACTTGAGCACGTCGATGACCCGACCCAGCCCCAGGTAATCACCGTTCAAGGTGATGATGAAATCCTCTTCGATGCGTTGCCGTGCGCGGCTGGTGAGTAAACGGCTGACCTGTTGCAAGGACTGGCTTAGCTCCACCGCCAAAAAATCATCGCTCATCAAGCGACTGATGGGTTTGCGCGCGAACAAATCGGTCGCGAACGGCTTGAGCAACGCGTCCGATAGCGAATGCCGGTGCACAATGCCGACCGGGCGACCGCGGCCGTTCAATACCGCCAGCGAGTTGAGGTTGGCCTGGCGGCGGAACGATTCCAGCACTTGGGCGGTGGCGGTGTCTTGATCCACGGCGGGTTGCTCATTGAGCAGGGCGCTGAGGTCACTGCCTTCGTCATTGAGGGCCAGCGTGGCGTTATCCGGCTTGGGCAGCATCAGGCGCGCTTCCTGCGGCGGCTTTTCCTGAGGGCGGCAGAGCAGGTAGCCCTGGACCAGGTCGACGCCCATCTCGGTCAACACCGCCAGTTCTTCCGGCAACTCGATGCCCTCGGCAATCACTTGGGCGCGGGACGCCCTGGCGATCTGCAGGATCGAGCCGACAAACTCACGCTTGAGGGCGTCCTGGTGAATGCCGTCGATAAAGTGCCGGTCGATCTTCACGTAGTCCGGGCGCAGTTCGGACCACAACCGCAAGCTGGAATAACCGGCACCCAAGTCATCCAGTGCGATGGCAAAACCCATGTCGCGGTAGTGGTGCAAGGCGGTTTGAAGCAGGGCGAAATCGTCGGTGGGCGCTTGCTCGGTGAGCTCGATCACCACCTGACTGGGAGAAATACCAAAGTCGCGCAACAGTTGCAGGGTGCGCCCTGGCTGATGCGCGTTCTCCATCAAGGATTCCGGCGAGATATTGAGGAACAGCTTGCCGGGCAGTTTCTGCTCGCTGAAGCGCCGGCATGCACTCTCTCGACACGCCATGTCCAATTCGCTCAGGCGCCCGGCGTGGCTGGCCACCGAGAACAGTGCCACGGGGGAGTGCAGCGGGCTGTTGGACGGGCCACGACTGAGGGCTTCATAACCGAGGATGCGCCGCTCCGACAGGCAGATGATCGGTTGGAACAGGCTGTGCAAACTGCCTTGAGCCAGGATTGAGCCCAATGCATTCAGCTGTTCGGTCATGGTCATGGCGGTCTCGATCAAAAAAAAGGACCGCAGGCGTAAACCTGCGGTCCTTTTATTTCACGACAGAATGATGTCTATATGATGACACTCCGAGGAGCGATCACATTAAATCGCCATCATTTACTGTTTGGCCACCTGCTTGGTGATTTTCAGATAATCCAGCAGGATCCGGCCAGTCTCGGCCAAGTAAGCGTCGTCTTCCGGCTTGGTTTTATCCGCCTCGGTTGGCAGCGCGTCTTCATCTTCTTTCTTCAGCTCTTTGAGCGGGTCTTCACCCTTGGCCTTGCGGCGGGTGTTTTCCAGCACCAGTTGCTGATTCTCGATGCTGGAGTGCTGTGCACGGCGATCCGCTTCGTTGAGGCTGACGGTCTTCTCTTCCATCAGCTTCTTGGCCAAGGCCAGCTTGTCGCGGATAAACACGAACTCGGCGTCCTTGGCGGAGCGGGTGTCATGGTCAGCCTTCAACTGAGCCAGGAAGGGCTTGAACGGATCCGACGCCGGCTTGATCGCAGGGCGGATGGTGTCCCACGGCATGGCTTCAGGCAGGGCGCTTTCGCCGATTTCCTTGGTGTCGATGATCGACGGGAAATCGATATCCGGCAGTACGCCCTGATGCTGGGTGCTCTGCCCGGAAACCCGGTAGAACTTGGCCAGCGTCAGTTTAAGCTCACCATGGTTCAGCGGCTGGATGGTCTGCACGGTGCCTTTGCCGAAGGTCTGGCCGCCGATGATCAATGCACGGTGGTAGTCCTGCATGGCGCCGGCGAAAATCTCCGAAGCCGAGGCCGAGAGGCGGTTGACCAGCAGCGCCATCGGCCCTTTGTAGAAGGCCCCCGGGTTCTCGTCTTCGAGCACGTCGACACGGCCGTCAGCGTTGCGTACCAACACGGTCGGGCCCTTGTCGATAAACAGGCTGGTCAGCTCGGTGGCTTCCTGCAGGGAGCCACCGCCGTTGTTGCGCAGGTCGATGACCACGCCGTCGACTTTCTCTTTCTGCAGTTCTGTCAGGATTTTCTTCACGTCGCGGGTGGTGGACTTGTAGTCCGGGTCACCGGCACGGAACGCCTTGAAGTCCAGGTAGAAGGCCGGGATTTCAATCACGCCCAGCTTGTAGTCCTTGCCATCCTGCTTGAGGTTGAGGACTTTCTTCTGCACGGCTTGGTCTTCGAGCTTCACCGCTTCACGGGTGATGGACACGATCTTGCTGGTCTGGTCGTTCGGTGCATTGGTATGCGGAATCACTTCCAGGCGCACCACGCTGCCTTTAGGCCCACGGATCAGCTTGACCACTTCGTCCAGGCGCCAGCCGACCACATCGACCATCTCTTTGTCGGCCTGGGCCACGCCGATGATCTTGTCAGCCGGTGCCACTTGCTTGGTTTTGTCTGCCGGGCCTGCCGGCACCAAACGTACAATCTTCACCTGGTCATTGTCGCTTTGCAGGACGGCACCGATGCCTTCCAGGGACAGACTCATATTGATATCGAAATTTTCCGCGTTATCTGGCGACAGATAATTGGTGTGCGGGTCGTAGGACATCGCAAAGGTGTTGATGTAGGCCTGGAAGATATCCTCGGCA
Organism: Pseudomonas sp. AM4(2022); assembly: GCF_036346515.1. NCBI lineage: Bacteria > Pseudomonadati > Pseudomonadota > Gammaproteobacteria > Pseudomonadales > Pseudomonadaceae > Pseudomonas > Pseudomonas sp. AM4(2022). The sequence goes on along the minus strand of NZ_JAOTNW010000016.1, from coordinate 13,983 downwards.
CGGGTCTGGTCCAGGCGCGCCAGCTGGTTCTTGTAGCGCTTGGTCAGCAGTTCTTGAATGGCCTTGGGCTCTTTGCCGGCGATCTTCAAGCGCAGTACTTCGTCCTTGACGCGTTTGCGCCACAGGTCGTCCAGCGCCGCGGTACTGGTCAGCCAAGGAGCGTCCTTGCGGTCCACCAGAAGGGTTTCTTTCTGTGTGAAATCGAGCTTGTCGATACCTTTGTTCAGCTCACCCAACGCGAAGTCCAGACGCGCTTTGACGCGGTCCAGGTAACGCTTGTAGATGGTGAAGCCGGGCTGCAGGTCGCCGCTCTTGAGGAAGTCGTCAAATTGGGTCTTCCACTTGTCGAACTCAGCGATATCGCTGGCCAGGAAGTAGCTGCGCGACGGGTCCAGCAGCTTGAGGTAGCTGTCGTAGATGATCACTGAGCGAGCGTCGTCCAGCGGCGGCTTGCTGTAGTGATGGCGCTTGAGCAACTCGACGACGTTAAGGCTGGCAATCACCTCATCGCGATCAGGCTGAAGGTTGTCCCAGCTATTGGCTGCGAACGTATTGGTCGACATCGACGCGAAGCCGAGACCAATGAAAAAAGCGAGGGCGGTGCTGGGGAACAGATGCTTCATGCTGATTCGACGCGGGGGCAATTGATAACGCATATTAGGCCGTCTTTGAGGGAGCCGGTTCCATATGGTCCGGTCGCATAATGCAAAAAGCCCGGCGCTACAGCATCGGGCTCAGTCCAGACTCACTATGGAGGCACTGTGAAAGCATTGCAAGGCGTTGAGGGGCATGTGGAGGGTTAGAAGAACCCAGTCCTACATTCGATGTAGTCCATATTGCCAACAGCCTGACCGAATCCTAGATTGAAATGCCGTCAGTGTGGGAGCTGGCTTGCCTGCGATAGCGGTGCACCAGATGAAGAATTCTTCACTGTTGCACCGCTATCGCAGGCAAGCCAGCTCCCACAGGTTGATCTCTATTGATTCAGGTCCAATGGTGGATCGGCCAGCCGGCCTGTTCGGCATGGGTGCGCAATACGGGGTCCGGGTTCACCACCTGCGGGTGATCCACTTTGAGCAGCAGCGGCAAATCATTGCGCGAGTCCGAATAGAAATAGGCGCCTTCAAGGGTTTCACCTTCCTGCTCCAGCCATGCCAGCAAGCGCGTGATCTTGCCCTCACGGTAAGTCAGTACATCGACGGTACGGCCGCTGTACACGCCGTGGCTGACCTCCAGGTTAATCCCCAGCACTTCCTCGATACCGATACGCGCAGCAATCGGTGTGACCAGGTGAGTGCCCGAAGCGGAAATCACCAGGATCCGGTCGCCATTCGCGCGGTGGCGGGCGATGGTCTTGGTGGCGTCGCTGTAGATCAGCGGCTCGATCACGTCCTCGACCCACGGCTCCACCAGGTGCTCGATTTCTTCCGGGGTACGGCCGATCATCGGCTCCAGGCTGAAATCCATGAAATCTTCCATCCGCAGCTTGCCCTGGCTGTAGGCATCCATCAGCTCGTTGTTCCTGCGCATGAACGACTCAGGGTCTACCCAGCCGAGGCGGCCCATCTGTTCGCTCCACAGCGTGGCGCAGTCCCCGTGGATCAGGGTGTCGTCCAGATCAAAAATTACCAATGCCATCGGTGATGCTCTCTCTCAATAGGTCGCTGCCTGTCAGGCTACTTCACACAGTGCGCTGGGGTCGATGGAAAGTGCCAGGCGCTGGCCATCCGGGTGCAGATCGTCGGCCGAACGATTGAGCACGTCTACCACCAGCTCGACGCCACGGGCTTCGATGCGGTAGCGAATCACGTTACCCAGCAGGCTGTGGCTACGCACCAACGCATCGAGCTCGCCGCTGCGGCTCAACTCGATGGCCTCGGGGCGAATCGCAATGCGCCCGCTGATCGGCCTTTGCAGCAGTTGGCTGGCCTTGTCGGCATCGAGCAGGTTGTAGTTGCCGATAAACCCGGCAGCGAACACATCCACCGGAGCGGTATAAAGGGTTTCGGCATCGCCGCTCTGCACGATCTTGCCCTGGTTCATCAAAAAGATGCGGTCGGACATGGTCAGCGCTTCTTCCTGGTCATGGGTCACGAAAATCGTGGTCAGCCCAAGTTCGCGCTGGATCTGGCGGATCTGCTCGCGCAAGTGCTTGCGAATACGTGCATCCAATGCCGACAGCGGTTCATCGAGCAGCAGCAGGCGCGGGCGGGTTACCAGGGAGCGGGCGAGGGCGACGCGCTGGCACTGGCCACCGGACATCTGGTGCGGATAACGGCCGGCCAGGTCGTTGAGCTCCACCAGTTGCAGCACTTCTTGTACGCGCTTGTGGCTGTCGTCGGCGTTGACCTTTTGCATGCGCAGGCCGAAGGCGACGTTCTGTTCCACAGTCATGTTGGGAAACAACGCGTAGCTTTGGAACACCATGCCGATCTGGCGTTTCTGTGGGCTCAGGGGCACGATGTCCTGGCCATCCAGGAGGATTTGGCCACTGTCCACCGGGGTAAGCCCGGCGATGCAGCGCAGCAGGGTGGATTTGCCGCAACCGGACGGGCCGAGCAGGGTGACGAACTCGCCTTTGGCGACCTCGCAATTGATATCGCTGAACACCGGGGTGCCGGCGTAGCCTTTTTGCAGGTGTTGGACGCTGACGAAGCTCATTGGCTTTTGTCCTTGTTCAAGAGAGTGGCGGCCCAGGTCAGTACCAGCACAAAGAAGAAATACGAGATCACCACGGCACTGGTGAAATGGCCACTGCTGTTGCGCATGTTGTTGAGGTACACCTGCAGGGTTTCGTAGCGGGTCCCGACGAGGATGTTGGCGAACACGAACTCGCCGAACAGGAACGAGAACGACAGCAGCAGCGCCACCATCAGGCCCTTGCGCAGGTTGGGCAGCACCACCAGGATTGCGGCCTGCCAGGTGCTGGCGCCGAGCAGTTGCGAAGCGTCCATCAGGTCGCGAAGGTTGATGGCTTGCAGGTTGTTGGTGATCGCGCGGTACATGAACGGCAGCGCGACGGTGAAGTAGCAGCCGATCAAAATCCACGGCGTGCCCACCATCGCCAGCGGCCCGGAACCGTACAGTTGCAGCAGACCCACCGAGGACACTACCGGCGGCACCGCAAAGGGCAGCAGGATCAGGATGTTCATCAACGCGTCGAGCTTGGGAAAGTGGTAGTGCACCACGAACAGCAGCGGCAAAATCAACACCACTGAAAGGATCAGTGCGCCCACGCAAACCAGCAACGATTGCCCGAAGGCCATCAGAAAGCGCGGGTCGCTCCACAGCTGTACATACCATTTCACGCTGAAGCCGGCGGGCAGGATGGTTGCCGACCAACTGCTGGAAATCGAGTAGACAAAAGTGCCCACCAGCGGCAGCACCAGGATCAGGAATAACAGGTACACCACCACCCGATGGTAGAGGGAGGCCGGGCCGGCTTCAGCGCGAGACATGGTAGCTCCTCTTGAGCAGCAGTTGATGCACCACCGTGACCACGGTCATCAGCGCCACCAGCACCACGGCCAGGGCGCTGGCCATGTTCGGGTCCAGCGACACATCGCCAGAGACCAGGCCGGCAATGCGAATCGGCAGCACGTTGAAGTTGCCGGTAGTAAGCGCATAGACCGTGGCGTAGGCGCCGAGGGCGTTGGCCAGCAGGATCACAAAGGTACCGAGCAGGGCCGGGGTGAGCACCGGCAGGCCGATATGTCGCCAGAACTGCCAGCCATTCGCACCGAGCAGGGCGGCCGACTCGCGCCAGTCTTCGCGCAATGCGTCGAAGGCCGGGTAGAGCAGCAGCACGCCGAGGGGAATCTGGAAGTAGGTATAGAGGATGATCAAGCCGGTTTTCGAGTACAGGTTGAAGTCCTCAATGATCCCGGCCTGCTTGAGCATGAGGGTGATACTGCCGTTGAACCCCAGCAGGATGATGAACGCGAAGGCCAGGGGGACGCCGGCGAAGTTGCTGGTCATGTTGGCGAATGCGGTGACGAAGTTGCGCAGCGGCGAATCCACTCGGCGCAGTGAGTAGCTGCCCAGGGTGGCGATGATGATGCCGAAGATGCTGGAGTAGAAACTGATCTCCAGGCTGAACTGGATGGCCTGCCGGTAGAACTTCGAGGTGAAGATGCGGGTGAAGTTTTCCAGGCTCCAGCTGGACTCTTCGGTTTGCAGGCTGCTGATCAGCACCCACACCAGTGGCGCGATCTCGAACACGATAAAGAACAGTGCGAAGGGCAGCAGGCATAGCAGAGCCAGCCATTTGCCGCGGTTCAATGCATTCACTTGAGCATCTCCCGGCACACAGGTTTGTCGTGGGGCACGCCGAGCAGATCGCAGACGGTGCCGCACAGGTCGGTCTGCTTCGGTGCAGCGTTGATGTCCAGGCTGAAGGCGTCACCGATGACGAACAGTGGCACTTCCCGTTCCTCGCGCAACAGCCCGTTGTGGGAGCGGTCGTTGTTCATGCCATGGTCGGCGGTGACCAGTATCTGGTAGCCGGCGTCGAGCCAGCCTTGCAGGTAGTCGGCCAGGATAATGTCAGCCGAGCGTGCGCTGTTGCGGTATTGCGCGGTGTCGAGGCCATGCTTGTGGCCGGCGTCGTCGATGTTCATCGGGTGCACCAGCAAAAAGTTTGGCGCGTGCTTGAGCCGCAGGCTTTCGGCATCGGCGAACAGGTGGGAATCGGGGTAGTGGTCATTCCAGTAGAAATGCCCGTGCTGGATCGCCAGCGCCTTGTCGTCGGTATGACGATCGCGGGCGGCGAGAAAGGGCGTGCGGTTATACAACTCGCTGACCCAATGGTAAGCCGCCGCCGCGGTGCTCAAGCCGGCGTCGGTGGCGTAATGGAAAATGCTGCGCTGGTTGGACAGGCGCGAGACGTTGTTGTGCACGACGCCGCTTTGAATCGGCGGCACGCCGGTGAGGATGCATTCGTACAACGGGCGGGACAGGGCGGGCAGTTCACATTCCAGTGTGTAGAGGGCTGCGCGTCCAGCGCCGACATAGGCCTGCAAGTGCCCCATGGCGTGCCGGGCAACCTCGAAGTTGAGGCCGTCGAGCACCACAAGGATGACATTGTGCTTCATGGGGGCTGGGGCTCCGCAACAGATGGTATGGCTCAGTATCAACTTTGAATGGGATCAAATGTGGGAGCTGGCTTGCTGTGGCGAGCAAGCTTGCTTGCGCTGGGGTGCGGAGCACCCCCAAAAAGCCGGCTCCAGCTACGCTGTCGAGCGGGAGCAAGCTCCCTCGCCACAGCAAGCCAGCTCCCACACTGACCGCCTTTGGATCAGAGAGACCGATTACTTCATTTCTACGATGACTTGCTCGTTCCACATCTGTGGCAGCTTCTTGGACGTCGCTTCCCAGGCATCGGCATCCTTGATCGGCTGCGGGTTGGCCTTGGTGTACTGCTCGCCAGGGATCAGGTTCTTGGCAACGTCCGCCGGCAGTTTCAAGTCGGTTTCAGCCCGGATCGGACGCGCATTGCCGCGCGCCAGGTTGAGCTGGCCAGCATCGCTGAAGATGTATTCGCGGGTCAGCTTGGCGGCGTTCGGGTGCTTGGCGTATTTGTTGATGATGGTGGTGTAGCCGGATTTCACCGAGCCATCCGAGGGGATCAGCACCACGTAGTCATCCGGGTTGGCCATCTTGGCCTTGTAGCTCAGGCCGTTGAAGTCCCAGACGAGACCCACTTCGACTTCGCCTTTTTCCATGGTGGCGATGGTTGGGTTGGACAGCGAGAGGCGACCTTGCTGGGCGATCTTTGTAAAGAATTGCAGGCCCGGGGCGATGTTTTTCTCGTCGCCCTTGTTGGCGATGGCCGCGGCGAGGACCGCGTTGGAGGCCTGGGCGGCGGTGCTCACGTCACCCACCGATACCTTGTATTTACCGGTTTGCAGGTCAGCCCAGGTGGTGGGCACTTCGGAGCCGTGCAGCAGCTTCTTGTTGACGATAAAGGCAATGGTGCCGGTGTAGGCCAGGGCCCAGTGACCGTCCTTGTCTTTCGCCCAATCCGGCACCTGCGCCCAGGTAGACGGTTTGTATGGCTGGGTGACTTCCTGCTTCACCGCGATCGGGCCGAAGGCCGCGCCCACGTCACCAATATCCGCGCTGGCGTTGTCTTTTTCGGCTTTGAACTTGGCGATTTCCTGGGCCGAGCTCATGTCGGTGTCGATGTGCTTGAGGCCGTAGGTTTTGGCCAGGTCTTCCCAGGTGCCTTTCCAGTTGGCCCAGTCATCGGGCATGCCGACGCTGTTGACGGCGCCTTCCGCTTTGGCGGCGGCTTCCAAGGTTTTTAGATCGGTATCAGCAGCCATGGCGGCGGTGCACATGGCAATGGTCGAGCCTAACAGTGATGCCAGGAAAAGCTGTTTCATCCGAAGCTCCTTTGGGCGTTTTCAACGCGGCGTTTTATCTGAACGTTAGCGGTGGTTTGGTCTAGGTCAGCAATACCTGAGCCAATCTAGGCCCCATGGATGACAGTTTCATGTCGATGTCGTTTTTGAAGCGCTGATGTCGCTCAGCTCCGACTTAGCGTAGACCATGCCCAAGTGCCCGCAGGCCCTGGACTTGGCCGATGTATTGCAGGGTGTGGTAGAGGCAGTCGACAGCCTTTGTCATCTGTCGGTCATCTGGAGTGCCTAGGCTGGCACACAGCAGCAAAAGCCCAGATAAAGCGCGTTTTGTGCACCTGAACGGTGCTGGTCTAGTCCAGATAGGTAACGTTGATGCGTGATGAGGCAATCAAGGCGGTAACTTCCATCGGCCTGGCGCTGCAGGAGCAGATCGACCATGGCCTGTTGCCGCCTGCCAGCAAACTGCCCGCCGAGCGCAAGCTCAGCGAGTTGTTTGGTACCACTCGGATTACCGTGCGGGAAGCCTTGTTACAACTGGAGGCCCAAGGGCAGATCTACCGCGAAGAGCGTCGGGGCTGGTTCGTCTCACCGCCACGGCTGGCCTATAACCTGATGCAGCGCAGCCACTTTCACGCCATGGTCAGCGACCAGGGGCGCGAGGCTTCCACGCAGGTCATTTCAGCACGCTTGCAACCGGCGTCGGCGGCGGTGTGCGCGTGGTTGCAGTTGCCGGCGTTGTCGAGCGTGATCCAGATTTGCCGGGGCCGCAGGATTGACGGACGCCTGGTGTTGTACGTGGAGCACTACCTGAACCCGCAGTATTTTCCGGGGATCCTGGCGTGCGATTTGAATCAGTCGATGACTGAGCTGTATGCCAGCAAATATGACTTGCACTACGGGCGGGTGCGCTTCGAGATAGTCCCGACCTCACTGCCGGTGGAAGCGGCCGCTGCGCTGCGTGTCTCGGTGGGCAGCCCGGGCTTGCGCATCGCCCGGGTCAACTATGACCAGCATCAACGCCTGATCGACTGTGACCTGGAGTTCTGGCGGCATGATGCGATTCATGTGGGTGTGGATGTGGTGTAGCGGCTGATGCACCGCGAACCAGTGTGGGAGCTGGCTTGCCTGCGATGGCATCGACTCGGTATGCCTGATAAACCGAGGCGCCCGCATCGCAGGCAAGCCAGCTCCCACATTGAACCGAGTTTATCCCTGACGGATCGGTGGCTTGCCTAGGGTGTAAGAGCCTTGATCACTTGGTCCACATTGGTTTCCAGCTCAGTCACCGGGTCGGCGCTGTCCACATTCAATACCAACAGTCTGGAGCCGCCGTCAGTGACGGCGGCTTTGACTGCATCACTCGGTTGACGGTGATGCAGCACCACCGCCACGTCGTTCTCCTTCAACGCGCTGCTGAGTTTCTGCAGCGCCTCAGGCGTCCACTCGGCATCGGGCCGTGCATCGGTACTGAGCACTTCCAGGTTCAGGCTGCTGACGAGGTACGCGAAGTGATCGCTCAAGCTGAGCACACTCAGGTTGTCGGCCTTGGCCAATCGCGCCTCGCTGTCGGCGGTGAGCTTGAGTAAACGCTGTTTGAGCGCGGCCAGGTTAGCGTCGATCCGGGGTTTGGCAGCCGGCGCCAGGCGGCTCAGGTCGGCGGCCATCACGTCGGCCATGCGCCCCATATTGTTGCTCGATTGCCAGGGTTGGCTGTTCAAGCCGTCGGTGACACCCGGTTGTACCGCGATACCCGGCAAACCGCCGTCCACCGGGCGTGCGGCATCGACTTCGACGATACGGATATTGCTGCGCCGCGCCACGGGGTACAGCGGGTCATCGGGCCACAGCGAACGCAGGCCGATGGCCGCGTCGGCGTCCAGCGCCAACTTATTCAATGCCGCAGCACCGCGGCCGGTGAAGTAGGACACCTGCCGCGAACCCGGCAGATTGGCCGGTGCGGCGCGTTCAAGCGCTACGTTGGTGCCTTTGAGCAGCGCCTCGGCCAAGCCGTAGGTAATCGGCAGCGAGGCCAGCACCTTGACCGGCGGCTTGGTCTTGGTCAGGGCTGCGTGACCGAGGCCCTGGTTGACTTTGAAGTCCTTGGCGTCGAAACCGTCGACGGCCAGCGCCGACGTACTCATCAAGCAAGCGATGGCCAAGGCCAGTGGGCGAAAGGCAGGGCGCATTATCCAAGATTCCCTTTGAGGCTGGGCACAACGCCACGGGCGATGGCGGCGAAGGCGAAGGCGATACCGGCAACCAGAATGATGGCGGCGCCGGATGGGATGGGCAGGTCGAAGATGATCGGCAGCAGGATGCCGCACAGGGTGCTGATGGTAGCGATCAGCACCGAGATCCAGAAGAAGCCTTTGAGTGACTGGCTCAACAGGCGCGCCGCCGCGGCAGGAATCACCAGCAAGGCACCGACCAGGATTGCGCCTATGACCTTGACCGCAGCCACGGTGATCAGGGTCACCAGGATCACGAACAGGTAGTCCAGGCTTTTCACCGCCACCCCGCGCACTGCCGCCAATTGCGGGTTGAAACTGGCCAGCATGATGCGGTTGTACAGCGGCAATGCCAGGGCCATCACCAGCGAGCCGACAATGGCCAGTACCAGCAGGTCGTTGCCGTTGACCGTCAGCACCGAGCCAAACAGCACGTTCTCGAGAATGTGCACGTTGATCTTGCCGGCCAGGATCAGCAGCAGGCTTGCCCCCAGTGCCAGGGACACGGACAGGAACACGCCGATCAAGGTATCGGGCGCCAGGCCGGTGCGGTTACGCAGGTAATTGAGCAGGATGCCGAACAGCAGGCAGTAGCCAAACAGGCTGCCATAAGGCCCGGTATAGGGTTCGCCCAGCAGGATGCCCACGGCCACGCCGGTCAGCGCGGCATGCCCGACCGCTTCGGAGAAAAACGCAAAGCGCTTGACCACCACCAGCGTACCCAGGCCGCCGAGTACCGGGCCGATCAACAAGCCGGCGAGCAGGGCGTTGACCACAAACCCGTAGGCCAGGGCTTCGGGCAGGTAACCGGCAGAGGCCCAGCCCTGGACCATCAAGCGAAAGGCTTCATAACTCATGGCGCCGGGCTCCGAGGGTGGGTGGAGAACAGAGTGAGCAGGCGGTCCGGGGTCAGCGCCTCCTTGGGCGTGGCGTCGAACAGCACGCGGCGGTTCAAACCGGTGACGCGGTCGGCCAGGCGGCCAACGGCTTCCAGGTCGTGTTCGATCCACAGCACCGTAATCCCAGCCAGGCGCCAATCGTTCAACAACCGTTCGAACACCTGGATACCGGCCTCATCGAGGGCCGACATTGGCTCATCCAGCACCAGCAATTGCGGCGCCGGAATCAGCCCCTGGGCCAGCAGTACACGCTGGCGCTCACCGCCGGACAACGCGCCCATGCGGCGCTTGCGCTTGTCTTGCATGCCAACGCGCTCAAGGGCATCGCCAATCGCCCCCGCGTAATGCCTGGAAAGGCCCAGAAACGCCGGGCGACGCTGGCACATGGCAGCCATGAGGTCGTCCACGGTCATCGGCAAGCCCCGGTCAAATTCCAGCGCCTGGGGCACGTAACCGATGGTGCCGGGTGCGGTTGGCCATTCCAGGCTCAAACGCCCCTGGTGCGGCGTCTGCCCCAGCAGGGTCTTGATCAGCGAGCTTTTGCCGCCGCCATTGGGGCCGACCAGCGCATGGATGCTGCCCGGCTGTACCTGGAAACTCACGCCATCGAGGATCACGGTGCGCCCCAGGGTCAGCGAGATCTGGTCGAAGTTCAGGGTGGGGCCGACGCTGACGGCGTTCAGTTGCTGCGCGGCGCTCATGCTCCCGACTCCTGAATCGCCCGTACCACGGTGTTGAGGTTGCCGGTCATCTCCACTTCGTACTTCTCTGCGCTGTATTCGCCGTAGGAAATATGCGACAGCGGGTACAGCTTGACTCCGGATTCACGCTGGATGGTATCGACGTAGGAGGACGGGAAATCCATCTCCGAGAAGATCACTTTCACATCCAGAGCACGCAGTTCATCGATGGTCTTTTTCAGCTGGCTGGGGCTTGGCTCGATACCGTGGGCCGGCTCGACCACGGCGGTGACTTCCAGGCCAAACTCGCGCAACAGGTAGTCGTAGGCCGCGTGTACGGTGGCGACGCGCAGGTCCGGGTTGGGCGCGCTGGTCAGCTTGGCCAGGGCGTCGGCGCGCATCTGGCGCAGGCGCTTGCCGTAGGCCCGGGCGTTCTGGGTGTAGGTTTTGGCGTTGTCCGGGTCGAGCTTGCCCAACTCACGGGCAATGTTATTGACCTGGGCAATCGACGCGCTGATCGACAGGAAGGTGTGCGGGTTGACCACCTTGCCCGCACCGCGTGCTGCGTTACCGGTAGCGGCGAGCAGCGGCACGTTGGCGTTGGCTTCGATCACCTTGATGTCCGGGCGCTCGCTGGTGGCAATCATGCGGTCGGCGAAGTCGTCATGGCCGACGCCGTTGAGCACGATCACATCCAGGGTACCGATGCGCTTGATGTCTTCGGCGCGCGGCTCGTAGGCGTGCGGGTTGAAACCGGCGGGAATCAGCGGCACCACTTCGGCCTTGTCGCCCACGATATTGGCTACGTAGCTGTAATAGGGGTGCAAGGTAATGCCGATACGCAGGCGCTTGGCCGCCTCGGCATTGGCAAGGGGGGCGAGCATCAGGCTGAACAGGCCAACCAGCAACAGGCGCAACAGGGGCGATGACATAGGCATGGGCAATCGGTCTTCTCGTTCAGTGACGGTGTTGGCGGGTGACGCCGGCATCGAATTGCGCGACCACCTGCTGCCAGCCGGCCGCGATCAGCGCCTGGTCAGTGAGGTCGGATGGGGCGGCAAGGTTGGCGCTGCGGTTGAGCCAGATATCCGGCTCACTGCCTTGCACGCGCATCAGCAGCGAACCGCTGGTGGCCGGCACCTGGCTCAAGCCCAGGTAGGCAGCCGGTGCCAGCAACTGCCAGCGATGGCCGCCACGGCTGACCGAACTGGCGTCCTGGGCAAATGGCGCGAAGCCTTCTTCGGCCAGTTGCTCTGGTGTCGGCAGGGCGCTGTGCTCCTGCTGCAACAGGTGGATTTCATCCAGGGTCACCCGCAGGTCGGCGTAGATGCCTTGCTCGGCCGCGCTCAGGTCGCGGCGGGCGTCCAACTGGTGGCTGGGCACTGCCGCGACTTCCTGGGTTTCCCCGTGCAGCGCCACGACCGTGCCCGCCACCGCGAGGATGATCAGGCACAACAGCAACACATAAAGGGTTTCGTGGCCCGCGCCAGCGGGGCGTACAACCTGTGTGGTACTCATTGCGACGGGATATCCGCTTGGTCGATTTCCACCACGTGGCCGGGGCCGGCATCAAACAGCACGTAGAACTCGGCGGCGGGCTTCTTGAAGGTCAGGGTCGAATCCTCGCCAAGCTTGCCCGGCACCAGGATGGTTTCGTCGTAGCCGATCACATCCAGGGTTACGCCGGGGGCGCCACTGCCGTCGGAGAAACCGCCTTTGCACTGGATCTGCTCGCCGGGGATTTCTTTGCATTCGCACATCGGGTTGTGGGCGAAGGCGGTGGTGCTCAGGCCGGCGCACAGCAACAGCGCGGCGCGGGTGAGGCGCTTGAACGTCATGGTTTGACTCCTTGCTTGTTCAGCCAGGCAATGGTGGCAGGCGAGGCCTGGCTCAGCGGGATGGAACCCTGGTGCATGCTGCCGTCCCACCCTTCCATGGTCACCCATATTTCGGCGTCCGCCGGGGTGCGTTCGGGGATCGGCAGGGCGGCGCCCATGCGGTACGGCGTGCCGAAGAAGATCACTCCGGCGGCGCGCAGGCTGCGGGGTTTGCCGATACGCAGGTAAGTGGCCTTGACCTGCTCGGCACAGGTGTCACACAGGGCAGCGTTAAAGAACTTCATCGGGCCAGCCGGGTTCGGGCTCGGGCCTTCGTTGCGAAACTCAGCCAGCGTCAGGCTCCAGGGGCCGACTTGCACTTGCCCGGCCACGCGCTCGCCGATGCCGGTATCCCCGCGAAACAACGCGGCGTCGGCAAAGTATTTAGGCATGAACCCCAGCGGCACCAGCAACAGCAGGATGTTGATATGGAAACGCCATTTGAGCCAAAAGGCGCGCAGCGGGGACGGCGGTACGGTTGCGACCTTGCTCATCGCTGGGCCTCCGGGGTTTCGGTGCGCATGGCCGGGGTGGGCATGGGCTGACGTTGCGTCTTGGCCTCGCGCTTGAGGGCGTTGAGGGTGGCCAGAGCGGTGCGCTTGGTCCAGATCAGCAGGCCGCTCAACACCATCATGCTCAGCACCAGGCCGAAGAACGCCCAGATCAGCTTGATCCACAAACCGCCAAAGTCACCGGTGTGCAGCGGGCGCATCGACTCGGTGACGAATTCCAGCGGGGTGCGGTCGGACAATAAATTCGAGACCGCGATTTCACCGTCATAGGGGTTCAGCTGTGCGGTCTGGAACATCAACGGATACCAGCCACGCCCGCCGATCTGCAGGTGGCTGTAGGCGTTGCTCGGCATGAACACAAAGCTGGCATCCAGGCCGGGGATTCGCTCGGCGGCGATGTCGATCGCCTTGTCGATAGGGATCATCGGTGCCGGTACGCCCGGTGCCGACAGCGGCACCTTGTCCCGCGCAATCACTGGCACGATGGGTTCACTGGAAATGGATATCTGGTTGTCGCCCAGGACAGCCTCGATCAGGAACCAGGTGCCGGTGATTGAAATGACCGCGATAAACCAGATCGCCCAGATGCCGCTCAGGCGGTGAAAGTCGCCCCAGAAGATCCGTGCGCCGTGGCGGATGCGCAGGGTAGGGCGCAGGAAGCCTTTCCAGAAGCGCTTGTACACCACCAGGCCGGTGACCAACGAGGCGAGCAGCGGCAAGCCCAACGCGGACACCAGGTACCAGCCCCAACTGTACCCATTGGTGAATGGCACCAACCACCAGCCATGCAGGGCGCGGGTGAATTGCTGGAAATTGAACGAGGGGCTGATGCCCTGGATCGCGCCGGTGTAGGGGTTGGCATACACCTCCACGGAGCGCCCATCCGGGTAGCTGAGGCCGACGCTCAGGGCGAAGTGCGATTCATCCGGGCGGATGATGGACTGGACGATGGCCTTGGGCTCATCGTGCTTGATGGCCGCGATCACCTGGTCAAAGCTCAGCGGCTGAGCGTCATCCGACGGCTTGCTGGCGCGGATATCCGGGTTGGCCAGCCACACGATTTCCTGGCTCACCACGGCCAGGGTGCCGGTGACGCAGACGATCAGTACAAAGAACCAGATGGGCAACGCCAGCCAGCTATGGACGAGAAACCAGAGTTTGGAGCGTGACTTCTTCGACATATAAATGAGGGTCTTGATCGGAGGGGCGATGGAGGCCCGGAAAAGGCCAGTCGTAGCTTTTGCTGACGCGACAGGCTGTATCTAAGTTAGGACGGATGAGAATGAGAAATCCCTAAGGCGGATATGAAAGAAAATGTTTCAAGCTCGCAGTCAGGGTGTGTGGCGTAACTTTTGGATATAGCTTGTCTGCGATCACGGCCCACCAGCCGACGCCTTTCTATCTGACGCGCTGAGGTCTAAA